>JBILGP010000386.1:0-3030 GCA_044350985.1 Polaromonas sp.
GTGGTTTGGGAAGTCAGCAATCAAAGGAGACAGGTATGAACATGAGACGCAAATTTGGAAAAGCGGTTTTTGGCCTTGCCCTGGCCTTGCCCCTGGTGCTGGGCGTTCAGGCTCAAGCGCAGGACAACGTGTCCTTGCGACTGAACTGGTACCTCGGTGGCCTGCATGTGCCGTTTTATTACGGCGTGGACCGGGGGTTTTACCGGCAGGAGGGCATCAACCTGACGATCAATGAAGGTCGCGGTTCTGCCAACACGGTGCAGGTGGTGGGCGCCGGGACCGACACCTTCGGTCTGGCGGACAGCTCGAGCATCATCAATCTCGTCTCCAAGGGCGGCGAGATCAAGTCGGTGATGAACATCCTGAGCTCCACCGGCTTTTCGGTGGTCTCGGCCGCCTCGGCCGGTATCCGCACGCCCAAGGATATTGAGGGCAAGACGCTGGCGGTCTCGCCAGGCGATCCGATCCGAGGCCTGCTCGAAGCCCTGGCCGCGCACAACAAGGTCGACATCAGCAAGGTCAGGTTTGTGCAGGTCGATCCTGCCGCCAAGGTGGTGACGGTGCTTGAAAAACGCGCCGATGGCCTGCTCGGCGGCGCCGATGACCAGTTCTTCCTGCTCAAGTACCGCGGGGTTGAGCCCCATGCGCTGCGCTTTGCCGACCACGGCGCCAATATTGTGGGCATGGCGATCTTCACTGGCAACAACACCATCAAGACCAACCCGGAGCTTGTGCGTCGTTTTGTCAGAGCCACCAAGCGCGCCTGGGAAGAGGCCAAAAGGAACCCCGATGCGGCCGTCGATGTGGCCATGAAGGTCAAACCCGATCTGAACCGGCAGTCGACCAAAGACCAGATGTTGGTGGACTTCGAGCTGATGGACTCGGCCAACGTCAAGGGCCAAACCGGCTTTGGTCACGAGAAGGACTGGTCGCAGACGATTGATTTGCTCAAGCGCTACCGAGGCCTTGAGACCCAGTTGAACTGGACCGCGTTTCACACCAATGAGTTCTTGCCCAGGTAAGGCGCCCACGTGAAGCCTCAGAATCATCATCAGGCCTCTGAGGCAGGACGGGACTTGCAGCCGCGCGCGGCTGCGGTCCCGGTCGAGATCTCGGGTGTGAGCAAGGTTTTCCAGCGCGGGCCCCTGCAGACCCAGGCGCTCGGCTGTGTCGACTTGTCGGTCCAGGCCGGTCAATTCGTGGCGGTCGTAGGCCCCTCCGGCTGCGGCAAGTCCACCTTGCTCAAGATCATTGCAGGCCTGCTCGGACCGAGCGAAGGCTCGATTGACATCGCGGGCAAGCGCATCGCCGGCCCCCACACCGATTTGGGCATCGTGTTCCAGAGTCCGGTGTTGCTTGACTGGCGCAACGTCCTCGACAACGTGCTGGTTCAGATCGACCTGCGCGGCGGCCAGCCCGCCGCCTACCGCGACCGGGCGCTGGCGCTGCTGGCCAAGGTGGGCTTGGCGGGCTTTGAGAACCGCATGCCGCGCGAGCTTTCAGGCGGCATGCGACAGCGTGCAGCCATCGTCAGGGCATTGATCCATGAGCCTCCCTTGTTGATGATGGACGAGCCTTTCGGTGCGCTCGACGCGCTCACGCGTGAGCAGATGCGCATCGACCTTGAAAAGCTCTGGCTCGATCGTGGCCAGACCACGTTTTTCATCACGCACGGTATCTCGGAGGCGGTCGCCTTGGCAGACCGTGTGGTGGTGATGACACCCCGGCCCGGCCGTATCGAGCGCATCATCGACATCGACTTGCCCCGTCCGCGTCACAAGGCCGTCATCAACAGTGCCCGGTTTGCCGAGTACTGCGATGAGATCACCGAGTGCTTCATGCGCCACGGGGTCATTCAGTACTGAGAACCGCCCATGCTCGCACGACCCTGTCACGGCGTGATTGCCGCCCCTTTCCTGCCCATGCACGCCGATGAGCAAATCGATTGGAGCGGCCTGGAGCGCTATATGGATTGGCTTGCCGGCCAAGCCCCTGCCGGTATTGCCATGAACATGGACGCATCGGAGGTCATTGCCCTGACCGAAGACGAGCAGGACCAGGTGATCCGCGTCTGTCTGAATGTGCTGGGCGGGCGGGTGCCGTTTCTCTCGGGCATTGTGGCCGGCTCGACCCGTGCCGCTGCTGCCAAGGCCGAGCGCTACGCTGGCATGGGCGTGCAGGGCTTTCCGGTCTTTCCACCGTTCCCTACCTTCTCGGGCGCGCCCGTGCCCAGCGAGATGATCTATCGCTACCACAAAGCGATAGCCGATACGGCCCATCTGCCCATCATCTGCTTTCAGTTTCCCAAAGGCTGGGGACCCGACTATTCACCCGATATCTTGCGGCGGGTGGCGCAAATCCCCGAAGTGGTGGCCATCAAGGAAGCCTCGTTTGATGTAGCCCAAACGCTTTCTACCATTGAGGTGGCGGCGACGCTGCCGCAGCGCATCGGTGTGCTGACCGGCAGCGACACCTTCATCTTCGAAGCCATGATGATGGGCTGCAGCGGCGCGCTGATCGGTTTTGCCGGGTCTTTCACGCGCGAGTTGGTGGAGATGAACGCCGGGGTGCAGGGCGGCGATATCGCCAAGGCCCGGGCCATCTGGCAAAGACTCGGTCCGATTGCCCGTTATTGCTGGCGCGCGCCCATCCGCGACTTCAGGCCGCGCATGAAAGAGGTGCTGCGGCTGCAAGGCCTGTTTGAGTGTGCGGCCGTGCGCGAGCCGCAGCTGGGCATCGACGATGCCGAGCGCGAGCAGATTCGTCGCCTGATGTTGGACAACGGGCTTTTGTCATGACGGGGGCGGTGGCGATCTGGCATGACATCGAGCCCGAGGGTCTGGCCGAGTTCTACGCCTGGCATGGCCAGGAGCACATGCCCGAACGGGTGTCGATTCCGGGTTTTCGCAGCGGCCGGCGCTTCATGGCCACAGCGGCCGATCTGCAGTTTTTCAACCTCTACGAAACCGACTCGCTTGAGGTGGTGCTGGGCCCGGGCTACAAGGCGCGTCTGGACAGCCCGACCGCACG
>JBILGP010000387.1:0-3019 GCA_044350985.1 Polaromonas sp.
CAACCAGATCTTTGCGGGGATGCTGCCCTTCATGGGCATCCAGGTGATCGCGATCGTGCTGCTCTACAACTTCCCGGCCATCGGGATGTGGTTGCCGCAGGTGCTCTACGGCCGTTGAGGCTGCACGCGCCTGCTGACAAAGCGCCCTGATGGGGCGTTTTGTCCTTCAGGCGACCCGTTTGGGGCCGGAGTCGGACCGATTCGGTTATATTGACGTTACGTAAACGTCAATTGCCGGGTGGGGCTTGCGATTCGCAGGTGCGGGCCCGCCGCCTGGGGCGCGTCCACTTTTTCGTCGCGGAGATTTTTCATGACCGATTTGTCTGCCGAATACAAGGCCCTGGCCAATTACCGCCCGACGCACAAAGTGCGCTTCGTCACGGCCGCCAGCCTGTTTGATGGTCACGATGCGGCCATCAACATCATGCGGCGCATCTTGCAAGGCATGGGTGCCGAGGTCATTCATCTGGGCCACAACCGGTCGGTCGACGAGGTGGTGACGGCCGCCTTGCAGGAAGACGCCCAGGGCATTGCGATCAGCTCTTATCAGGGCGGCCACGTCGAGTACTTCAAGTACATGGTCGACCTGCTCAAGTCCCGCGGCGGCGAGCACATCCAGGTCTTTGGCGGTGGCGGCGGCGTGATTGTGCCGCCCGAGATTCGCGAGTTGCAGGCTTACGGCGTGACCCGCATCTACAGCCCCGAGGACGGCCAGCGCATGGGTTTGCAGGGCATGATCGGCGAGATGCTGATGCGCTGCGACCGCGATCTCAGTGCGCTGGCGCCCAAGACGGTGGCGGCGATTGAAGGGCACGGCGAGATGAACTGGCGCGCCTTGGCGCAGCTGATCACGGCGCTGGAAAACGGATCGGCCGATGCTGCCCTGGTGCAGGCGCTGCGTCAGGCCGCGCAAGCCAAACGCGTGCCCGTCTTGGGCATCACGGGCACCGGCGGTGCGGGCAAGTCCAGCCTGACCGACGAGTTGATCCGCCGCCTGCGGCTCGATCAGGACGACGCGCTGCGCGTGGCGGTGATTTCGATCGACCCCTCGCGCCGCAAGAGCGGCGGCGCGCTGCTGGGCGACCGCATCCGCATGAACGCCATCAGCCCCTGGTCGCAAGGCTCGCGCGTGTTCATGCGTTCGTTGGCCACCCGCGACTTTGGCTCAGAAATCAGCCAGGCCCTGCCCGATGTGGTGGCGGCCTGCAAGGTGGCCGGCTTTGACCTGATCGTGGTTGAGACGTCTGGCATTGGTCAGGGCGATGCAGCCATCGTGCCGCATGTCGATGTGCCGATCTACGTCATGACGCCCGAGTTCGGCGCGGCCAGCCAGCTCGAGAAGATCGACATGCTGGACTTTGCCGAGTTCGTCGCCATCAACAAGTTCGACCGCAAGGGCGCTTCAGATGCGCTGCGCGATGTGGCCAAGCAGGTCCAGCGCAACCGCGAAGCCTGGGGCACGCCGACCGAGCAGATGCCGGTCTTTGGCACCATGGCCGCACGCTTCAATGACGATGGCGTCACCGCCTTGTACCAGGCGCTGAAAAAACGCCTGGGCGAACTCGGTCTGCCGCTCTCGCAGGCTTGCCTGCCCACTGTTGACGTGCGTCACAGCACCAACCAGACGCCGATCGTGCCGCCTGCGCGCACCCGCTACCTGGCCGAGATTTCCGACACGGTGCGCGGCTACAAAAAGCGCGCCCGCGCACAAGCCAGGCTGGCGCGGGAGATCCAGCAACTGCGCGAGGCCGCCCGCATGCTCGAGCAGACCAAGCCGGGCAAGGCCCGCGCCAGCGAAGCCGCGCTCGATCTGGCCCGCGAGCGCGAGCAGCAGCTCGAGGCGGGTGTGCGCAAGCTGCTGGCCCAGTGGCCCGAAATGCAGCAGGCTTATGCCGGCGACGAATTTGTGGTCAAGATCCGCGACAAGGAAATTCGCACCGCGCTCACCACCCGCAGCCTGTCGGGCACGGTGATCCGCAAGGTCAGCCTGCCGCAGTACGAGGACCACGGCGAGGTGCTCAAGTGGCTGATGCTCGACAACGTGCCGGGCAGCTTTCCCTACACCGCCGGCACTTTTGCCTTCAAGCGTGAAAACGAAGACCCGACGCGCATGTTTGCCGGCGAAGGCGATCCCTTTCGCACCAACCGGCGCTTCAAGCTGTTGTCCGAAGGCATGCCGGCCAAGCGGTTGTCGACGGCCTTCGACTCGGTCACGCTTTACGGCAACGACCCCGACCTGCGTCCTGATATTTACGGCAAAGTGGGCAACTCGGGCGTGAGCATCGCCACGCTGGACGACATGAAGGTGCTGTACTCGGGCTTTGACCTGTGCAACCCGAGCACCTCGGTCTCGATGACCATCAACGGGCCGGCGCCGTCCATCCTGGCCATGTTCATGAACACGGCGATCGACCAGAACATCGACAAGTTCAAGGCCGAAAAAGGGCGCGATCCCGACGAGCAGGAGGCCGCGCAGATCAGGGCTTGGGTGCTGGCCAATGTGCGCGGCACGGTGCAGGCCGATATCCTCAAGGAAGACCAGGGCCAAAACACCTGCATCTTCTCCACCGAGTTCAGCCTCAAGGTGATGGGCGATGTGGCCGAGTATTTTGTGCAGCACGATGTGCGCAACTTCTACTCGGTCTCGATTTCGGGCTACCACATCGCAGAAGCCGGCGCCAACCCAATCAGCCAACTCGCCTTTACGCTGTCCAACGGTTTTACCTTCGTGGAGGCCTATCTCGCCCGGGGCATGCACATCGACGACTTTGCGCCCAACCTGAGCTTTTTCTTCAGCAACGGCATGGACCCGGAATACACCGTGATGGGCCGGGTCGCCCGCCGCATCTGGGCGGTGGCGATGAAGGAGAAGTACGGCGCCAACGAGCGCTCGCAAAAGCTCAAGTACCACATCCAGACTTCGGGCCGCTCGCTGCACGCGCAGGAGATCCAGTTCAACGACATCCGCACCACGCTGCAGGCGTTGATCGCGATTTACGACAACTGCAACAGCCTGCAC
>JBILGP010000388.1:0-3012 GCA_044350985.1 Polaromonas sp.
GTGGACGGAGAGATGCACGGCGACATCGCGCTCGACCCCAAGGCACGCCAGACCGTGATGCCACACAGCACACTGTCGGGCGAAGCCAATTTGCTGGTCCTGCCTAATATTGACGCGGCCAATATCTCTTACAACCTGCTCAAGACGGCCGCTGGCGGCAATATCGCCATCGGGCCGGTGCTGCTCGGGGCTGCCAAACCGGTACACATTTTGACCGCAAGCACCACGGTGCGCCGTATCGTCAACATGACGGCACTGACTGTCGCAGACGCCAACGCCACCCGCTGAAAGCTCCTGCCCCGTCATCGGCCGGCTGCGTCATCGCGCCCCAATCCGTCATCGCGAGAGATCCATCGGCGGCCGCACGAAGGCATGGATTGCCAGGGCCTGCGGCCTCGCAATGACCGGGTGGGCCGTCCATGCAGTGCCCGGGTCAGCCTCACTGGCCATGGGCCTTCTGCAGAGCGGGCGCT
Source organism: Polaromonas sp. (assembly GCA_044350985.1). Classification (GTDB taxonomy): domain Bacteria; phylum Pseudomonadota; class Gammaproteobacteria; order Burkholderiales; family Burkholderiaceae_C; genus Polaromonas. The sequence goes on from JBILGP010000388.1 coordinate 474, forward strand.
CACATTGAGGCCTTTATTTCCCGAGTAAGGCAATGAGCAGTGCGGGTTAGCCCTTGCTTTTTTTACGCATATCCGTCACACTATTGTGCTGAAAGTTTAGGGTTAACCCGTGTTAATGGGGAAGTGGTCACGGTTTGACCCCCGAGGTTCAGAAAAGGTTTTTCATGCTTTGGAAATCGGGCGGTGGCTGGAAACATGCCCTGGCTGCGATCCTGCTGGCTTGGGTGCCAGCGACGGTTTCGCTGGCCAAAGGCCCGAACAGCGCTGAAAAACCTGCCGAAACCACGATTGCGGCGGCCCAACTGCCGGCACAAGGTCAGCGAGTGCTGACTCTGATCTACCAGGGCGGGCCATTCAAGCATGACAAGGACGGCACGGTGTTCGGCAACCGGGAGCGTTTACTGCCCCTGCATCCGCGCGGTTATTACCGTGAGTACACCGTCAGAACGCCAGGGGTCAGCCATCGAGGTGCGCGCCGTATCGTCTGTGGTGGCAAGCAAGTCACTGCGCCGGATGCCTGCTACTACACCGAGGACCATTACGCGAGTTTCAGACGCATCGTTCAGTGAGTGGCACTGCCGATTCGAGCAAGGTTTAGACGTTTTTCAACCTGAGTTTTTCATGGAAAGAACCACGAAGATGGACAAGCCACTTCGTACTGTCAGGCCCAATATTGTTCAGTCCATCCGCGCCTTTCGGGTGCAGGATTTGCAGGAGGCCGCCACCGAGCTGGGCCACCATTTCCTGTACGCCAATCTGGCCTCGGCCCAGAGCAAGCAGGATGTGCTGGACATGATCGCGGCGCAGTACACCTTCCCCTCACATTTCGGCAAGAACTTTGACGCGCTTTACGACTGCATGACCGATCTGGTGCACAAGTCGGGACAGCAGCCGGGGTTCATTGTGGTGCTCGAGCACATCCCGGCCAATGTCAAGTTCGACAAGGAAGCGCGCGAGCAGCTGCTCGACATCTTCCGCGATGCGGCCGATTACTGGGCGGATCGAAGCATACCGTTTCGATGTTTCTATTCTTTTCTGTAGCCCGTTCCCCGGAAATTGGCCAAGGGGAACGGGCCAGCGAGGCCCAGCAAGCAACCGACGAAGGCGGCGAAGTAATGCCCACCGACAAACTGGTGGACATCTCGCCCCTGGCGCTGCGCATGAGCAGCCCATTTAACGCCGGTTACTGGCTTGCTGCTGCTTGAGACCACCGAGCAGCCATGAAAAAGCCCGTCCATTGACGGGCTTTTTTCATGGCGGGGCCGACAGGCTGCGCGCCAGCTCGACGTATTCAGCCACCGCCACCTCTTCGGCGCGGCGCTGCACATCAAACTGATCGGCCAGCCCGCGCTCATCGAGCCATCGTCCCAGGCTGTGGCGCAAGAGCTTGCGCCGCTGACTGAAGGCCAGTTGCACCAAGTGCTCCAGCAGCGCTGCATCGAGAGCAGGCGGCTTGACCAGCGGGCGCATGCGCACGACGGCGCTGTCGACCCGCGGCGGCGGGTCAAAGCAATCGGGTGGCACGAACAGCACCGACTCCATCTCGTAGCGCCATTGCAGCATCACACTCAGGCGCCCATAGGCGCTGGTCGCAGGCACTGCCACCATGCGGTCGATGACCTCCTTTTGCAGCATGAAGTGCTGGTCTTCAATCCGGTCGGCCAGCGGCAGCAAGTGAAACAAGATGGGCGTGGAGATGTTGTAAGGCAGGTTACCCACCACGCGCAGGCGGCCGGGGGCCGGCGCAAGGCGATCGGCCACAGCCCGAAAATCGAGTTTGAGCACGTCAGACTCGATGACTTCGAGTTGGCTGTGACCGCGCAGCCGCGCGGCCAGATCGCGGTCGAGCTCGACCACCGCCAGGCGCCCCAGGCGCTCGACCAAAGGCTGCGTCAGGGCCGCCAGACCGGGGCCGATTTCCAGCATGGGCTGACCGGGCCTGGGGTCGATCGCGCGCACGATGGCCTCGATGGTGGCGCTGTCGGCCAGAAAGTGCTGGCCAAAGCGCTTGCGCGCAATATGCTTCAAGACTTGGGGCCCGTCTATTGCGGCGGCTCGCGGTATTCGACGTAGGCGCGACCGCGCACATCCTGCAGCCACGAGCGCAAGGCCTCTTCGCTCTTGCGCTCGCGCAAGTCACGGCGCGCCAGTTCACGGCGCTCCTTGTCCGTCAGCGGCACCTCGCGGCGCTCAAGCACCTCGATCAGGTGCATGCCAAAGCGCGAAACGAATGGCTCGGAAATTTCCCCTGGATTCAAGGCGTCCATGACCTGCTCGAACTCAGGAACCATCATGCCGGGGCTGGCCCAGCCCAAATCACCGCCATTGCGGGCCGAACCGTCTTCGCTGAACTCGCGGGCGAGCTGGCCGAAATCAGACTGCCCGGCGCGCACCCGTGCACGCAATTCATTGAGGCGCGAGCGCGCCAGCTGCTCGGTCAGACGTGGACTCGGCCGCAGCAGGATATGCCGCGCCCGCGTCTGCACCACCGTGCTGAATTCATCGCCGGGCATTTTGCGCTCGAGCACCTTGAGCACAT
>JBILGP010000389.1:0-3011 GCA_044350985.1 Polaromonas sp.
CGCTGTATTCGGCCATCAAGTTCTACCTCACGCAGATTTCGCGCGAGGCGCTGAGCGCAAAAGAAAGCCGGCGCTGGACCGACATCATGTCGTTCACCATCAATATGGAACAGGTGGGCGACATCATCGAGCGCGTGTTGCAAGACATCGAGGACAAAAAAATTCACAAGGGCCGCGACTTTTCGCCCGCCGGCCTGCAAGAAATCGAAGACCTGCACCAACGCCTGCTGGCCAATCTGGCGCTGGGCATGAGCGTTTTTCTCTACGGCGACCTGCGCAACGCCCAAACCCTGCTCGAACAAAAAGTGCTGTTTCGCGACTTGGAGCGCGAATACGCCACCCGGCATCTGGCTCGACTGCAAGACAACACCGTGCGGAGCATCGGCACAAGCTCCCTGCACATTGACCTGATCAGCGACCTCAAGCGCATCAACTCGCACATCTGCTCGATCGCCTACCCCATACTCGAGCAAGCCGGCGCGCTGAGCAACACGCGCCTGAAGCAGGCCGAGCTGGGGCTCGAGCCCAAGTAAGGCGGCGCCGCTGCCAGCCCAACCCAAGAGATACAACCAGCCATGGCCCTGACCCTGCAAGACATCGAGCAGCTGTTTGCCCAGCGCGGACACGAACAATACACCGGCGAGCCGGTCAGCCACCTGGAGCACGCCCTGCAGTCGGCAAGCCTGGGCGAGCGCGAAGGCGCCAGCGACGAGTTGGTAACCGCTGCCCTGCTGCACGACCTGGGCCACCTGCTGCACGACATGCCAGGCACGCCCAGCATGGAAGGCATAGACGATGTGCACCAGTACCGCGTCGTGCCTTTTTTGCGCGGTCTGTTCTCTCAAGAGGTGATCGGCGCTATCGAGCGCCACGTCGACGCCAAACGCTACCTGTGCGCCACACGGGCGGGCTACTACGAGGCCCTGTCCAACGACTCCAAGCGCAGCCTGCAACTGCAAGGCGGCATCTTCAGCCGCGAACAGGCCGAGCAGTTCATTGCCGAGCCGGGCGCCGAAGGGGCGGTCAGGCTGCGCATCTGGGACGACCAGGCCAAACAGGCGGGGCTGGCCACGCCGACGCTGTCGCACTTCCTGCAAAGAGCGCGCCGCTGCAGCTTGACGGCGCACTGACATGGGCATCACCTGGCCGGTGCTGGCGCTGGTGCTCACTGGCGCGCTGCTGCACGCGAGCTGGAATGCGCTGGTCAAGTCGAGCAGCGACAAGACGCTGGACACCGCACTGATTCATGTGCTGTGCTCGGTGCTGGCGCTGCCGGCCTTGCTGGTGCTGGGCCTGCCGCCCCCGCACGTGTGGCCCTATGTGCTGGCCTCGCTGGTGATTCATGTGGGTTACTACTTTGCCCTGGCCGGTGCGCTCAAGCATGGCGAGCTGGGCCTGACCTACCCGCTCATGCGCGGCACCGCGCCCTTGCTGGTGGCCGTCGGCTCCTTTGTGTTTTTAGGTGAAGCGGTGCGCCCGCTGGGCTGGCTGGGCATCGTGATGGTCTGCGCCGGCGTGCTGATGCTGGGCATGAGTGCCGGGCTGCTCAAACACCGCAAGGCGGTGCTGTTTGCGCTGAGCAATGCGGTGCTGATCGCGATCTACACCGTGGTCGACGCGCAGGGCGCACGCCTGAGCGGCCATGTGGGCCAGTATGTGGCCCTGCTGTTCGTGCTCGATGGCTGGCCTTTCGCGGTACTGGTCTACCTTCAGCGCAAGGGGCAAGTTTGGGAGTATGCGCGGGCGCGCTGGCCGCTGGCCACCTTTGGCGCGCTGGCCTCGCTGGGCTCTTACTCGATTGCGCTGTGGGCCATGACCGTCGCGCCGGTGGCGCTGGTGGCGGCGCTGCGCGAGACTTCGGTGCTGTTTGCGGTGATTCTGGGCGCCTGGCTGCTGCGCGAGCGCTGGACACGCTGGCGAGTCATCGGCGCGAGCACCATTGTTTGCGGCGTGGTGGCGCTGCGACTGGGCTGATCAACCAAGGAGCATGAGCATGTCCTCTTCAAATCTTCCCCGCCACGCCCGCGTGGTGATCGTCGGCGGCGGCATTGCCGGCTGCTCGGTGGCCTATCACCTGGCCCTGATGGGCTGCACCGACGTGCTGCTGCTCGAGCAAGGTCAGCTGACCTGCGGCACCACCTGGCATGCGGCCGGTCTGGTGGGCCAGATGCGGCCCAACCGCAACATGACCCGCATGAGCAAGTACGGCATCGAGCTGTACGCGCGCCTGGAGGCCGAGACGGGCCTGGCCACCGGCTGGAAGCAATGCGGCAGCGTCAACGTGGCGCGCACGCCCGAACGCATGAAGGTGCTGCGCCGGCAGATTGCGCTGGCGCGCAGCTTCGGGGTCGAGGTCCATGAGATCAGCCCGCAGGAGGTTGCCGAGCGCGCGCCGCGACTGCGCGTCGATGACCTGCAAGGGGGCATCTGGATCCCCGGTGACGGCAAAGCCAACCCAGCCGACCTGACCCAATCGCTGGCCAAAGGCGCGCGCAACCGCGGCGTGCGCATCGTCGAGGGCGTGCAGGTGACCGCGGTGCACAGCGCCGGCGGCAAGGTCAGCGGCGTGCAGGTGCGCAGCGGGCAGGACGAGGTCGAGATCGGCTGCGAAATCCTGGTCAACTGCGCGGGCCAGTGGGCGCGCCAGTTCGGCGCGCTCGCTGGCGTCAATGTGCCGCTGTATTCGGCCGAGCACTTTTATGTCGTGACCGGCAAGATCGAGGGCATCCACCCCATGTGGCCGGTGGTGCGCGACCCCGATGGCTACATCTACTACAAGGAAGAAGTGGGCGGCTTGGTGATGGGCGGCTTTGAGCCAGTGGCCAAGCCCTGGCGCGTCGATCCGATTCCCTCGACCTTCCAGTTTGAGCTGCTGGGCGAGGACTGGGACCAGTTCGAGATCCTGATGCAAAACGCGCTGCAGCGCACGCCTTGCCTGGAGACGGCCGAGATCAAGATGCTGCTCAATGGGCCCGAGAGCTTCACCCCCGATGGCAACTTCATCCTGGGGC
>JBILGP010000390.1:0-3008 GCA_044350985.1 Polaromonas sp.
GGTCTGCGCCTTGCGCGAGGTGATGCTGATTTTCTGGCCCACCAGGGCGTTGAGCAGCGTCGATTTGCCCACATTGGGCTTGCCCACGATGGCGATCAGGCCGCAGCGCTGATCGGCCACGGGCACAGAAGCCGGGTCAGGCGAGGCGTCGGGTGCGGTGTCGCTGGGCGACGTCGGCCTGGGCTTGAAGGCTTGCGCGAGCAAGGCCTCGAGCTCTTGCGGGCTCTGGCTGGGCTCGTCGGCGGGGGGCTTGGAAGGTGGGGCCACGGGGTCCTCAAATCGACTTGATGTGGGCAAGCATGGCCGCAGCGGCCGCCTGCTCACCGGCCCGGCGCGAGGCGCCGATGCCGCGCTCGATGCGACCGAGTTCGACCACCTCGCACTCGACATCGAAAATCTGCTGGTGCGCCGCGCCCGAGGTGGCCACCACCCGGTAAATCGGCAACGCCATCCGCCGGCCCTGCAGCCACTCCTGCAACTCGGTCTTGGCATCCTTGCCGCTTGCGGCCATGCCCGGGGCGATGTCGATGTCCTTGAAGAGTCGCCAGACAAGATCGCGCGCCGGCTCAAAGCCGCCATCGAGAAAGACCGCGCCGATCAACGCCTCCAGCGCGTCGGCCAGGATGGAGGCCCGCTTGTGCCCGCCCGAGCGCGCCTCGCCCTCGCCGAGCCGGATCAAGTGCGGCAGGCCCAACTCCAGCGCCAGCCGGTGCAGACTGTCTTGCCTGACCAGATTGGCGCGCGCGCGCGACAGATCGCCCTCGGGCAGGCCGGGCAGGCGCTCGTAGAGCAAATGGGCGACGGCCAGATTGAGCACCGAGTCGCCCAGAAACTCAAGGCGCTCGTTGTGATCGAGGCCGAAGCTGCGGTGGGTCAGCGCCTGCTCGAGCAGCCGCGCATCCCGCAGGCGATGCCCCAGCCGCTGCTGCAGGGCCAGCAGATCATCGGAGCGGGCAGTCGGGTGCACGTCAGTCAAACGATCCAATGCGCTTGAGGTTGCCGAAGTTCATCCAGACGAAAAAGGCTTTGCCCACGATGTTTTCTTCGGGCACAAAACCCCAGAAGCGCGAGTCGAGCGAATTGTCCCGGTTGTCGCCCAGCATGAAGTAGTGGCCGGGAGGAACCTTGCAGACCATGCCCTCGCTGCTGTAGCGGCAATTTTCCTTGAACTTGAACTGCTCGGCGGCGGGAATAAAGGCCGGGCGATCGGCCTCGACCAAGATGCGGTACTTGCGCGAGCCGTCGGCGGTGCGCTCTTCAAACTGCTTGGAGTAGCGCAGCGCATCGGCGTCAAAAAAGTCGGGCAGCGCCTGCTGGCTCACCGGCTTGCCATTGACCGTGACCTGCTTGTTCAGATAGGCCACCTCATCGCCGGGCACGCCGACCACGCGCTTGATGTAGTCCAGGCTGGGCTTGGGCGGGTAGCGAAACACCATCACGTCGCCGCGCTGGGGGCTGTTGTTGTCGATGATCTTGGTGTTGATCACCGGCAGACGCACGCCGTAATGGAACTTGTTGACCAGGATCAGGTCGTTGATCAGCAGGGTCGGGATCATGGAGCCCGAGGGAATCTTGAACGGCTCAAACAAGAAGGAACGCAGCACGAACACGACCAAGATCACCGGAAACAGGCCTGCGGTCCAGTCCAGCCACCAGGGCTGCATGAGCAGCTTGGCCTGCGCCTGCGCCACATCGACCTCATCGGCCTTGACGCCCAGACGGCTCAACTCGGCCTGGCGCTGCTTGTGCGCCTCTTCAAAGTCCTGCGCAGCCTGCCGGCGCTGGGGCAGGAAAACAAAGCGCTCGGCCAGCCAGTAAATGCCGGTGACCAGCGTGGCCATGAACAGCAGCAGCGCGAAGTTGCCCTCGATATAGCCCAGGTACCAGGCGCCGCCATAGCCGACGAAGGCGGCCAGCACAAACGCTGTGAGGGTGCTCAGGGTGCCGCTCATTCTTCCACCTGCAAGATGGCCAGGAAGGCCTCCTGCGGCACCTCCACCGTTCCGATTTGTTTCATGCGCTTCTTGCCGGCTTTCTGCTTTTCCAGGAGCTTGCGCTTGCGCGTGATGTCGCCACCGTAACACTTGGCGATCACGTTCTTGCGCAAGGCTTTGATTGTCTCACGGGCAATGACGTTGCCGCCGATGGCCGCCTGGATCGCCACGTCAAACTGCTGGCGGCTGATGATCTCGCGCATCTTGGCGGCCACTGCGCGTCCCCGGTACTGCGACTGGCTGCGGTGCACGATGATGGACAGCGCATCGACCTTCTCGCCGTTGAGCAGCATGTCGACCTTGACCACATCGGAGGCGCGGTACTCCTTGAACTCGTAGTCCATGGAGGCGTAGCCGCGGCTGACCGACTTGAGCTTGTCGAAAAAATCGAGCACGATCTCGCCCAGCGGCATGTCGTAAGTCAGCATGACCTGCTTGCCGTGGTAGGCCATATTGACCTGCGCGCCCCGCTTCAGATTGGCCAGCGTCATCACCGGGCCGACGTACTCCTGGGGCATGTACAGGTGCACCGTCACGATGGGCTCGCGGATTTCCTGGATGCGGCCGGCATCGGGCATCTTCGATGGGTTTTCGACCATCAGCACCTCGCCATCGCCGCGCACCACCTGGTAGACCACGCTCGGCGCGGTGGTGATCAGGTCCTGGTCGAACTCGCGCTCGAGGCGCTCTTGCACGATCTCCATGTGCAGCAGACCGAGAAAGCCGCAGCGAAAGCCAAAGCCCAGCGCCTGGCTGACCTCGGGCTCGTAGCGCAGGGCCGAATCGTTGAGCTGGAGCTTTTCCAGCGCATCGCGCAGGCCGTCGTACTCGCTGGCCTCTGACGGGTACAGGCCAGCAAACACCTGCGGCTGCACCTCTTTGAAGCCCGGCAGCGGCGCGCTGGCCGAGGGCAGGTTGGCGCCGCTGGAGGCCTTGATCACCGTGACGGTATCGCCCACCTTGGCCGCCTTGAGCTCCTTGATGCCGGCAATCACATAACCGACCTCGCCGGCC
>JBILGP010000391.1:0-3007 GCA_044350985.1 Polaromonas sp.
CCTAGGTCGATTTGTCAAGGTTTTCAGATATCCTTGGGGCCCTCGCAACTACCGATCGCCCTCTGGTGTCCGACTCCCCCCCCAGGCCCACGCGGCCTGAAGACAAGCGCGGCTTGCTGCAAAGGCTGGCCGAAATGCTCCACCCCGGCCCCGACTCCAAGGCCGAACTGATTGAAAGCTTGGCCGAAGCGCAAGACAAGGACGTCATTGGCGCGCAAAGCCGGGAGATGCTCGAAGGCGTGATCCGCATGTCGGACATGACCGCCGGCGATGTCATGGTGGCCGCGCCACGCATGGACCTGATCGACATCGACGCGCCCTACGACGAGCTGCTGCACGTCATCATCGAAACCGCGCACTCGCGCTTCCCGGTCTACGAGGGCGACAAAGAGAACATCATCGGCATCTTGCTGGCCAAGGACCTGCTCAAGCTGCAGCGCGCGCCCGAGCTCAATTTGCGCGCCTTGCTGCGCCCGGCCGTGTTTGTGCCCGAGAGCAAGGGGCTCAACGACCTGCTGCGCGACTTTCGGGGCAACCGCAACCATCTGGCCATCGTGATCGACGAGTTCGGCCGGGTGGCGGGCCTGATCACCATCGAAGATGTGCTCGAGCAGATCGTCGGCGAAATCGAAGACGAGTTTGATGGCGCCGACAACGAGGGTGACATCTTCGCGCTGCCCGATCGCAGCTACCGCATCAACGGCGACACCGCCATCGAGCGCATCAACGAGGCCTTTGGCGTGCAACTGCCGCATGACGAGTTTGACACCATCGGCGGGCTGATCGCGCACCAGATGGGGCATGTACCCAAGCGGGGCGAGACCCACACGCTGGCCGACCTGACCTTTGTGGTGCAACTGGCTCGAGGCGGCGCGGTGCGCTGGTTCAAGGTCCATCGCAGCAGCTAAGGGCTGCGCGCCAGCCGCCAGCGCCTCCCATGTCCAGCACACCCGAACGCGCCGCCCAGCCGGCCGGCCTCTGGCTTTGGCTGGCCTTGCCCGCCGGGCTGGCCCATGCGCTGAGCATGGCATGGCCGTTTGCGCTCGGCGGGACCCAAGGCCAGCCCGTGGCGGCGCTGCAGGTGGCCTCTTTGGTGGCGCTGGTGGCCCTGCTCGAACGCTGCAGCAGCGGCCGGCAGGCCGGCCTGCTGGCCTGGCTGTTTGCCACCGCCATGCTCGCCGGCACCTTCTGGTGGCTGTTCATCTCGATGCATGTCTATGGCGGCCTGCCCGCTGTGCTGGCGGTGCTGGCCGTGCTGGCGTTGGCTGCGGCGCTGGGGCTTTACTACGCGCTGGCCGGCTCGCTGTACTGGCGCTGGCGCAGGGGTGGTGCCGGCCGCCGCGTGCTGCTGTGGGCCGGGCTGTGGCTGCTGGCCGAGCTGGCGCGGGTGGTGCTGTTCACCGGCTTTCCCTGGGGGCAATCGGGCTACGCCCACATCGACGGCTGGGCGCGCCCGCTGGCCGGCTGGATCGGCGTGCACGGGCTGAGCTGGCTGTCGGCGGCGGTGGCCGCCGCTTTAGCGCTGTGGCTGCTGCCCTCGCCAGGCCAGCCGCAGCGCCTGCGGCCGGCGCTGCTTTTGCTGACCGCAGCCATCGCCCTGGCCTGGGCGCCGATTCCAACCCAGACGCAAGCGCCGCGCCCGGCCCTGTCGCTCACGCTGGTGCAAGGCAACATTGCGCAAGACGAAAAATTCATACCCGGTAAGGGGCTGGAGCAGGCGCTGCGCTTTTACGCCCAGGAGCTCAAAGCGGCGCAGACCTCCCTGGTGGTGCTGCCCGAGACCGCCATCCCGCTGCTGCCCGCGCAGCTCGATACGGCCTACTGGCAAGACCTGCGCGATCACTTTGCCCAGGGCCAGCAAGCGGCGCTGCTGGGCATGCCGATGGGCTCGTTCGAGGAGGGCTACACCAACTCGGTGCTGGGTCTGCAGGCCGGCCTGGCCGAGCCGTACCGCTATGACAAACACCATTTGGTGCCCTTTGGTGAATTCATTCCGCCCCTGTTTAAGTGGTTCGTGCGGATGATGAACATCCCGCTGGGCGACTTCAACCGCGGCGCAGTGGGCCAGGCCTCCTTTGTCTGGCAAGGCGAGCGCCTGGCGCCCAATATTTGCTACGAAGACCTGTTTGGCGAGGAGCTGGGCGCCCGCTTTGCCGACGCGCAGCAGGCGCCCACCATCATGGTCAATGTGAGCAACATCGGCTGGTTTGGCGACACGGTGGCGATCGACCAGCACCTGCAGATCTCGCGCATGCGCACGCTCGAGCTGGGCCGGCCCATGGTGCGGGCGACCAACACCGGCGCGACCGTCGTGATCGACGCCCAAGGTCGCATCACCCACGCCCTGCCCCGGCACACCCAGGGCCGGCTGCAAGCGCAGGTGCAGGGCCACGAAGGCTTGACGCTGTACGCACGGGCGGTGGCCCAGCTTGGCCTGCTGCCCTGGTACGGCTGGGCGCTGCTGGGCGTGCTGGCGGCCATCGGCCGGCGCAACCGCGCAGGGCGGCCCCATGTCTGAGCTGCTTTTTCCTGGCCTGCAAGTGATCGAGCGCGGCTGGCTTTCGGCCAATCTGGTCATCGCCCACGGGCGCTGCAGCGCGGCCATCGACAGCGGCTATGCCAGCCATGAGGCGCAGACCGTGGCCCTGGTGCAAGCGGCCTTTGGAGCCAGCGGGCCGCAGTTGCTGCTCAACACCCATCTGCACAGCGACCACTGCGGCGGCAATGCGGCCTTGCAGCAGCAGTTTGCAGCCATGCGCACGCTGATCCCGCCCGGACAGGCGGCCCAAGTGGTGGCCTGGGACGCGCAAGCCCTGAGCTACCAGCCCACCGGACAACACTGCCCGCGCTTTCGCCACGACGGTCTGCTGCAGCCCGGCCAGGCGATCGAGCTGGGCGATCGCAGCTGGCAAATTCACGCGGCCGCCGGCCACGATCCGCACAGCGTGGTGCTGTTCGAGCCGCTCAGCCGCACGCTGGTGTCGGCCGATGCCCTGTGGGAGAACGG
>JBILGP010000393.1:0-3004 GCA_044350985.1 Polaromonas sp.
AAATGTCGTCCAGGGTCACGCCCTTGATGCCCTGGCGCTGGGTTTCGTGCATGACGGCCTTGCGCGCCGCAAAAATGCCCTTGCTGTCGGAGTAGCCGGCCGAGTTGGGCAGGTTGCGGATCATGTCCTGCTGGATTTCCTCGGGAGAATCAAAGCCGAAGGGGGCGAGGTTGCCAATGTTGAGCTTGATGATCTTGTGGCCCTCTTCCTCCATGCGCCGCGCCGCATCCATGATGGGCCCGCGGATGTCGTAGCAGACGTTGGCCAGCTTGGCCGATTTGTTGATGGATTTCATGGGAACCACAATCGAGAAAACAGGCGCTGGGCGGGGCGCGCAAAGGCCGTCGGCGCACCGGGCCGCTGCACCGAGCAGCGCGGCTCCGAACGCCCAGCGAAACCTATAATTTGACCACACAAACCACGCGCAAACCGGCCTTGGCCTCGTCTCGAGCCGCCCCTGGGCCAGACCGGGGCACGCCACTGCGCCCAAAGCCGACATGAAGCTGCAACCCGACCGATCCGATGCACCGACCATCCTGGGCTACGGGGCCGACTGGATCGGGGTGGGCCACCGTGGCGTGGCCGAGAAAATCCACCACAGCCTGGTGCTCGACTCGCGCGGCCACCAGTTCGACTGGCACTGCAAGCAGCACACGCAACTGCAGCAGGCGCACTTTGACCGGCTGGCCGAACTGGGCCCGGAGCTGGTGATTTTTGGCAGTGGCAGCCGGCTGCGCTTTGCCCCGCCGGTGCTGCTGCGCACGCTGATGGCCCGGCGCATCGGCATCGAAACCATGGACACGATCGCGGCCTGCCGCACCTACAACATCCTGGCCGGCGAAGGCCGCCATGTGGTCGCCGCCCTGCTGATCGAGGCACCCGTCTGAGGCCGAGCCAGGCGACGGCCTGCCTTTGCGGCTAAAATTGGGGGTTTCGGGCGCTGGCCCTGCCTGCCATCTTGCACACCAGCAAGACCGTCGGGTCGGGCGGCCAGCCTAGAGCCATCGAGTAGCCAGAACAAAGACAGGCCGCCCGGCCACACACCATTTCGACAGGGTCCACCCAGCATGGCAGTCGTCCTCAATAAATCCATCCCCGAATTCGAAGCGGTCGCAACCGGTGGCGTCAAGGTCACCCAGCACAGCCACCACGGCAAGATCGTGGTGCTGTACTTCTACCCCAAGGACAACACGCCGGGATGCACCACCGAAGCCATGCAGTTTCGCGACAAGTACAAGGACTTCGCCAAGGCGGGTGCCGTCGTGTTTGGCGTCTCGCGCGACAACATGAAGTCGCACGACGACTTCAAGGCCAAGCTTGAGCTGCCGTTTGAACTGATTGCCGACACCGAAGAAAAGATGTGCCACATGTTCGGCGTGGTCAAGAACAAGATCATGTACGGCAAGAAGGTCAAAGGCATCGAGCGCAGCACCTTCCTGATCGGCGCCGACGGCCAGCTCAAGCAGGAGTGGCGCGGCCTGAAAGTGCCCGGCCACGTCGACGAGGTGCTGGTGGCTGTCAAGGCCCTGAAAAAAGCCGGCTGAGCCCTGCGCACGCACGGTGCCCGGCCGAGCGCTGCGGTCACACAAGCGCCTTATCGGTCGTGCATAATGGTTTGATGCCCTTGACCGCAGCAAGCGCACTTGCAAAAGTTTCCGATAAAGCCGCCAGGCCTGCCCGGCGGCTTTGTTGTTTGCGCCCCTTGCAAACTCAGCCTGTTCAGAATGGAGGCTGACTGCCTCGCCACAGGTTTTCCTGTCCCGCTTGCTTCTCACGCCCGCCTCTCACGCCCGCCCCACCGAGCCTTCCCCACCCAGCCCCTCTTGCCACCCACCATGCCCCTGCCACCCGCACCGACCCAGCGAGCCAGCATCCTGCCCAAAGACGCCTACCACGGCAGCAGCGCCAAATCCAAACCGCGGCGCGGCGCGAGGGCGACCGACGATGCCGCAGGGGCCGAGGCGCCCGGGCACCCGGCCGCCTTTGAGGCCAGCACCGCCCAACCTGCACCAGCGCCGCGGCAAACCGGGCGCACGGGCGAGCGGCGCCAAGCCAAGCAGATCAAGGCCTCAGCCGCACCCGACCGCACCGCACCCGACAGCCCCGCACTGGCAGGCGAGCCGGTGCTGACCGCCGAGACAGCCAAGCAGCCTGCCCCCAAGAGTCACCCACAAAGCCGTCCGCGCGGCCGAGCAGCGCGCAGCCAAGGGCCCACCAAGCTCTTCGTGCTCGACACCAATGTGCTCCTGCACGATCCGATGTGCCTGTTCCGCTTTGAAGAGCACGACATCTTTTTGCCGATGATCGTGCTCGAGGAGCTCGATGGGCACAAAAAAGGCATGACCGAAGTGGCCCGCAACGCGCGCCAGACCAGCCGCACGCTCGATGCGCTGGCCGCCGCACAAGGCGCCGACATTGCCAAGGGACTGCAGCTGAGCAGCACCGGGCACAGCCAGGCGGGCGGCCACCTGCTGTTCCAGACCCGCCCGCTCAGCGGCGATCTGCCCATGGCCCTGCCCCAGGGCAAGGCCGACAACCAGATCCTGGGCGTGGTCGAAGCCCTGCGCAAGGAGTTGGCGCCGCGCGAGGTGGTGCTGGTGTCCAAGGACATCAATATGCGGGTTAAAGCCCGCGCCCTGGGCCTGTCGACCGAGGACTACCGCAACGACAAGACCCTGGAAGACGGCGACTTGCTCTACAGCGGCGCGCTGGCCTTGCCACCGGACTTCTGGACGCGCCAGAGCAAGACCATCGAGAGCTGGCAGCAGGGCAGCCACACCTTCTACCGCATCAGCGGGCCCATCGTCGAGAGCCTGCTGATCAACCAGTTCGCCTATTTCGAGGCCGCCGGAGAACCGCCCCTGTATGCGCGCGTGACCGAGATCCGCGGCAAGACGGCGGTGCTCAAGACGCTCAAGGACTACACCCACCTCAAAAACGCGGTCTGGGGTGTGACGATGCGCAATCGCGAGCAGAACTTTGCGATGAACCTGCTGATGGACCC
>JBILGP010000392.1:0-3004 GCA_044350985.1 Polaromonas sp.
CCGCACAGATTTGCCAAGCTGGCGGTAAGCGCCAACCTGGCCAGCGGCTGGCGTTGCCTCTAGATGGCGCGTCGGGTGTTTTTGGGAAATGATCATATGCAACGCTCCAGCAAAGACCCCTGGGTGGGTCTGTTTGTCCTCATTGGCGCAGTCGCCTTGCTCTTTTTGGCCCTCAAGGCGGCCAATTTGTTGACGCTGAGCTTTTCAGACAACAGCTACCCGGTGACTGCACGCTTTGACAACATCGGGGGGCTCAAGCCCCGTGCCGCGGTCAAGAGCGCCGGCGTGGTGGTCGGACGGGTCGAGTCGATTGTTTTTGATGACAACAAGTACCAGGCCAGCGTGCGCCTGTCACTCGATCGGCGCTACGTGTTTCCCAAGGACAGCTCGCTCAAGATCCTCACCAGCGGCCTGCTGGGCGAGCAGTACATCGGTATCGAGGCCGGGGCAGCCGACAAAAATCTGGCCGCCGGTGACGTGATCACCACCACGCAGTCGGCGGTGGTTCTGGAAAATCTGATCAGCCAGTTCCTCTACAGCAAGGCGGCCGATTCCGCCCCGGCGGCTGGGGCCAAGCCATGATCGCCCGCCGTACAGCGCTGATTTTTCTGTTGGGCTTGCACGCCCTGCTGGTCGGTTGCGCCACGGTCGGTGCGAGTACCGATCCACGCGACCCCTGGGAAGGCTACAACCGCAAGGTCTGGCGTTTCAATGAAGCCATCGATCAGGCGGTGCTGCAGCCAGTGGCCCGGGGCTACCAGGCGGCAGTGCCCGAGGTGGTGCGCACGGGCGTCGGTAATTTCTTTGGCAATATTTCGGACGTTTGGTCCTTCGTCAACAACGCCTTGCAACTCAAGCCCCGCGAGTCGGTCCACACGCTGGCGCGAGTGGGGATCAACACCACCGTCGGCCTGTTGGGCCTGGTTGATGTTGCCTCTCGTGTGGACCTGCCGCGTTACCGCGAGGATTTTGGCCAGACGCTGGGTTTTTGGGGCTTGCCCAGCGGGCCCTACCTGGTGCTTCCGCTGCTTGGGCCGTCGACCTTGCGCGATACGGCGGCTTTCCCGGTCGACCGGCAGGGCGATTTGGTCGGCTGGGTCCAGGACAACCCGGCCCGGCTGGGCCTGACGGGCCTGCGGCTGGTGGATTTGCGCGCTGACGTGTTGCAAGCCGGTCGCGTCATCGAGGGCGCGGCGCTGGACAAGTACACTTTCGTCCGCGAAGCCTATCTGCAGCGCCGCCGCGGCGTCGCGGATTTGCCCAAGACGCGGCCGGAGCCGGAAGAGCGCTTTGATCTGCCGGAAAAGCCCGACACGGTTCGCTGAGCGCCGGTTGCTTTCGATTACACAGGATGACTATGAACCACCACCTCGTACAGCGCTTTTTCAGCGTCATGGTTGCGGGCTTGTTGGCGCTGGCCAGTTTCACCGCCGTCGCGCAAGAAGGGCCCGATCAGCTCATACGCCGCCTCAGCGCCGATGTGCTCGATACCATCAAGACCGACAAAGAGGTGCAGGCCGGTGATCAGCGCAAGGTCGTGGCCTTCGTTGACGGCAAGGTCATGCCGCACGTCAATTTCACACGCATGACCGCCTCGGCGGTTGGGCGCGCATGGCGGCAGGCCACGCCCGAGCAGCAAAAGCGGCTGCAGGACGAGTTCAAGACCCTGCTGGTGCGCACCTATGCGGGTGCGCTCAGTCAGGTCAAGGACCAGAGCGTTGCGGTCAAGCCGCTGCGCGCCGCTGCCACCGACACCGAGGTCATCGTGCGCACCGAGGTCATTGGACGGGGCGACCCGATTCAGTTGGACTATCGACTGGAGAAAACGGCCAACGGCTGGCGCATCTACGACCTCAATGTGTTGGGGGTCTGGCTGGTGGAGACTTACCGCAGCCAGTTTGCCCAGGAAATCAACGCGCGCGGCATCGATGGCCTGATCACCGCGCTGGCCGAGCGCAACAAGGCCAGTTCTGGCGGCGCGGCTTCGGCGCGCAAGGTCTGAGGCTTCGTGCCCGCCTCGACCACCGACATCACCCACCTGCGGCTGCCCGCCGTGGTGACCCATGCCCGGGCCAATGCCTGCGTCAAGGCTTTGCGCGAGGCGCTGCGCCTGAGCAAGGGTGCCGATTGGGTGCAGGTCGACGCCTCGGCGCTGGAGCAGTTTGACTCCTCGGTGCTGGCCGTCTTGCTCGATTGCCGGCGCCGTGTGGTGGCCATGGGCTGGCGCTTCACGGTGGCCCATTTGCCTGAGCGGCTGCGTCAGCTTGCCGGACTCTACGGCGTGGCCGAGTTGCTGCCGGCCTCCTGAGCACGCCTGGTGCCCGTGCGAGGCCGCGCAGCCTGCGCAGGCTCTTGCAATGGGTCAGCGCCTAAAATAAGCCCTTTCATGCCCGCCATTTCCTTTCAATCTGTCTCCAAGCAGTACCGCTCGCGCGCCGGCGTTGCCGTACAGGCTTTGGACCAGGTCAGCTTCGACATCGAAGAGGGCGAGTTCTTCGGTCTGCTGGGCCCCAATGGCGCCGGCAAGACCAGCCTCATCAGCATTCTGGCTGGCCTCTCGCGCGCCAGCGGCGGGTCGGTCAAGGTCCACGGCTTTGACGTGCGCACCGATTTCGCCCGGGCCCGGCGCCTGCTCGGCGTCGTGCCGCAGGAGCTGGTCTTCGATCCGTTTTTCACTGTGCGCGAGACCTTGCGCATCCAGTCCGGCTACTTCGGCATCGCCCACAACGGTCCTTGGATCGACGAGCTGCTCGAAAGCCTGGGGCTGGCTGACAAGGCCCAGTCCAATATGCGCCAGCTCTCGGGCGGCATGAAGCGGCGCGTGCTGGTGGCGCAGGCGTTGGTGCACAAGCCGGCGGTGATCGTGCTCGACGAGCCCACGGCCGGCGTGGATGTGGAGCTGCGCCAGACGCTGTGGCAGTTCATCGCCAAGCTCAATCGCCAGGGCAGCACCGTGCTCTTGACCACGCATTACCTCGAAGAGGCGGAGGCTTTGTGCAGCCGC
>JBILGP010000394.1:0-3002 GCA_044350985.1 Polaromonas sp.
AGCGGCGTCGCGCGATGCTGAAAAACACTTCCAGCACGGGGTAGGCGCACACCATGATGGGCGCCCAGCTTGACACCGAGCTGTTGCGGGCGGCCAGCAACACGCTGATCGCGCCGGTGATAAACCCGGCCAGATAGGCTCCGCCATCGCCGAGAAAAATCTTGCCCCAGGGCCAGTTGAGCAGGGCAAAGCCGAGGATGGATGCGGCCGTGACGAAAGCCAGCAGCGCCAGGTCGCGGTCGCCGGCGTCGAGGGCGATCCAGCCCAGGCCGCTGAGCATGATGATCAGCGATCCAGCCGACAGCCCATTGAAGCCATCGATGAGATTGACCCCGTTGGCCATCGTGCCCAGCGCCAGAGCGGTGAAGACGATGGAAATCAGGCTAAAGCTCAGCAGCCAGTCCATGCCCCAGACGCCCATCTCACGCACCGAGTAACCGGTCAGCAGGCAGACCAGAGCGCCTGAGCCCACGGTGCAGGCCAGTCTGATGCTGACACTCACTTTTTTTGTCAGGTCCTCGATGAAGCCGGACGCAAAGGCGGGGACCGCTGCCAGCAGCAGCGGCGCCATCAACAGGCGGGCATTGGCCGGCAGCAGCGCCCAAGCGCCAATCAGGCCGACCAGCACGGGCAGACCGCCGATGCGTGGCGTGGCCTGGGCGTGAAACTTCTGGACGCCCTGATCGGAATCGAGGCTCAGGTGCCCATGCCAGCGCTGCGTCAGCAGCATCAGACAGCCCGCCAGCAGCGATGCGGCCAGTGCCACCAAAACCGGCAGGGTCGACTCAAGGCTAAAGGTCATGCGTGTGGACTCGATGAGGTGGCAGCGCCAAGCCGGACGAATCGCCCACATGCTTGCCACCTTGAAAACGGTCGAGTGTAGCGCAAGGGGCACTGCAAGCGGGTCCTGCCGGCTGTGCGGTCAGATGCTGCGCTCCAACAGCCCACGGCCTGCGGCAATCGATTTTCTGGATCACCGAGACCGGGCATCGCTTCATTTTTCTCGATGCCGCAGGCCAGGGTCGCACGGGAGCGCCCAACTTGGCTCAGGCCGCGTCCGTCCTGCGCTGCAGATAGGCGTACAGCGCCGGCATGGGTTGACCCTCGTGCAGCCTGAGGGTGGCCTCGTGGTGGCTGTGCCAGAGCCAGCCGTATCGTGCGGCCGTGGCTTGCAGATAGGCCAGCGGATGGGCGTAGCGCAGGCTCGGCAGCAGGCGTGGCTGCGCGGCCCCGTCCGGCAGGGCGTCACAACACTCGGCCGTGAAGGCCAGCCAGCCACCGGGCTGCATTTTGGCGCTGAGCGCCTCAAACAGCGCCTCCAGGGCGCCGACGTAAATCAAGACATCGGCCGCGAGCACCAGGTCCCAACGCGGCTCGCATTGCCGCAGGAACTCGGTGGCGTCGGCTTGCTCCAAATGGTCGTAAACATCCAGGGCGCGGCTCTTGTCCACCATGCCCGGTGCCAGGTCGACCCCCCAAAGAGTCCCGGCGCGCGCGCGTATGAGCGGGCCGCACAGGCCGGTGCCGCAGCCCAGATCGAGCACGTGCTCAAAGCGCGCGGGTGCTGCAGCGGGCAGGTGCTCGATCAGATGCCGATGCCCGCGGTAGTGCAGGGTGCCCACCAGATGGGCTTCAAAGTCATCGGCGTACTGGTCGAACAGGTTCATGACGTACTCGCGCGGCGCCTGCTGCGGCCCCGGCTCGCCGCGCAGCGCGCTCAGGCAGTAGCGGTACAGCTCATGCTCGGGCCAGAGTGCCAGCGCCCGTTCGTAGTGCGCAATCGCTTCCTGGGGTTGCTCCATCTCGCGCAGCACGCCGGCGCTCTCACCCCAGGCCACGGCCTGGCTGGGCTCGCGCTCGATCACCTGGCGGTAGGCGGCCAGCGCCTCGTCCCATTGGCCCAGTCGATGCAGCGCCATGGCCAGGGCCAGCCAGCCTTCGACCGAATCGGCCTGAGCGGCCAAGCTTTGCTGCAGCGGCTGCACCGCCTCGTCCCATCGGCCCAGTCGCATGCGCACGATGCCAAGGTTGAGCAGCACCGATGGGCGGCCCGGTGCAAGCGCCAAAGCCTGCTCGAAGCGATCGTGCGCGGCCGGCCACTGGCCTGCCTCGAACCGTTCCACGCCCTGGGTAAACAGGCTGCGCGCCCGATCCAGATCACTCATGAATAAAAGGTCGGTGAATAATGTGCTGGGGAATTGGGATCCGCCCCAGGCTGCGAGCCATTCGCAGCCGTTGTCGGATTGTGACAGCCGGGGTCATATTGGCGGCCGGTCCATCAAGTGCAGGGTATGGGCATGCAGAACATTGTGTTGGTCACCGGTGGCAGCCGAGGCATTGGTGCGGCCACCGCCTTGCTGGCGGCCCGTCAGGGCTGGGCGGTGGCAGTCAATTACAGCCGTCAGGAGCAGGCCGCCCAGGAGGTGGTGCAGCAGATCCTGGCCGAGGGCGGGCAGGCGATGGCGCTGCAGGCCGACGTTGCCCAAGAAGACCAGGTGCTGCGCATGTTCGAGGCCATCGATCACCAGTGGGGCCCGCTGACCGGGCTGGTCAACAATGCGGGCGTGGTCGATGTCACCGCGCGGATCGATGAGATGTCGGTGGCCCGCTGGCGCCGCATGTTCGACATCAACGTCATCGGCAGCTTGCTATGTGCCCGCGAGGCGGTGCGTCGGATGAGCACCCGACACGGCGGCGCAGGCGGCAGCATCGTCAATGTCTCGAGCGCCGCCTCCCGCTTGGGCTCGCCAGCGCAGTATGTCGACTATGCGGCGGCCAAGGCGGCCATCGATGCGATGACGGTGGGCTTGGCCAAGGAGGTCGGCGCAGAGGGCGTGCGCGTCAATGCGGTGCGCCCGGGCCTGATCGAGACCGACATTCATGCCTCCGGCGGGCTGCCTGACCGCGTGCGTGACCTGGCGCATCAGGTGCCGATGCGCCGCGGCGGGCAGGCGCTCGAAGTGGCGCAGGCCATCGTCTGGCTGCTGTCTGATGCGGCCAGC
>JBILGP010000395.1:0-2997 GCA_044350985.1 Polaromonas sp.
CGAGGTCGGAATGCCCAGGGTCAGCAGCGGCATGAGCACGCCTGCGGCGGCTGCATTGTTGGCGGCCTCCGGGCCGGCCACGCCCTCGATCGCGCCGCGGCCAAATTCTTCCGGGTGGCGCGAGAGTTTCTTTTCGGTGTAGTAAGACAGCAAGGTCGGCAGCTCGGCCCCGCCGGCCGGCAGCGCGCCAATCGGAAAACCAAACAGGGCGCCGCGTATCCAGGCCTTCCAAGAGCGCGCCCAGTCGGCCGCGCTCAGCCACAGGCTGCCGCTCATCTTCATCACCTCGCCGCCCTTGGCTTGTCGGCCCTGCCAGGCCAGGTAAAGCGCTTCGCCGACCGCAAACAGGCCGACCGCTGCCACCGTGACCTCGATGCCGTCGAGCAACTCGGGCCGGCCAAAAGTAAAGCGCGGCTGCCCGGTCTGCAGATCGATCCCCACCATGCCCAGCAGCAGACCGGCGGCCAGGCTGATCAGGCCTCGCAGCAGCGAGCTGCCCAGCACGGCCGAGACGGCCACCAGCGACAACACCATCAGGCTGAAATATTCGGCCGGCCCAAAGGCCAGCGCCGCCTCCACCACCACTGGCGCGGCAAACGTCAGGGCCAGCGTGCCGATGGTGCCCGCGACAAAGCTGCCGATGGCCGCGGCGGCCAGCGCCTGACCGGCGCGGCCGCGTCGGGCCATCTGATTGCCTTCGAGCGCGGTGACGACCGAGGCCGACTCGCCCGGTGTGTTGAGCAAGATCGAGGTGGTCGAGCCGCCATAGGCCGCGCCGTAGTAGATGCCGGCGAACATCACGAACATGCTCGTGGCCGGCACGTGATAGGTCAGCGGCAGCAGCAACGCAATCGTCAGGGCCGGGCCTATCCCCGGCAGCACACCCACCAAGGTGCCGACCAGGCAGCCGACAAAGCCCCAAAGCAAGGTGGTCGGTTGCAGCGCGTTGGAAAAGCCTGCAAGCAGGGCAGAAAAAGCGTCCATGGCCGGTTGTTTGAATTAGATTCCGAGCGGCGCGAAGGCCGGCCCGAGGCCCACGCCCAGCAGGCGTGCAAAGATCAGCCAAAACACCGCGGCGATGGAGCCGCAGATCAGCAGCGATTTGCCCCCCAAGGGCGCGTCAAAGGCGCGGGCGATGCACGTGCCGCACAGGGCTGCCGGCAGCACAAAACCCAGGGGCACGACCAGCAGCATGAAGAGCGCGCCGCCGGCCAGCAGGCTCAGCAGGCGGCCCATCGAGCCGGGCAGGGCAGAGCTCGCGGGGTCCAGGCTTTCATCGCTCTGGCGCCCCCGCCAGGCGCTGATGGCGTAGATGGCGCTGACCAAAGTCAGCCCGGCGACCACCCCAGCGGGCACCAAGCTGGCGCCCACGGTCATCTCCATGAGCGACTGAGGAATGACGCTGACCTGCCAGGCGGCCAGCGCGCAGATGAGCAGCAGCGCCAGCGCCACGCGCAGCGGCGTCATGCCAGCCCCAGCTCCTTCATCACGGCTTCGGTCTTGGTGATGTCGGAGGCCAGCTCGCGCTGGAAGGGCTGCTCGGTCATGAAGACATCGGTCCACTTGCGCGTCTCGAGCTCTTTTTGCCAGCCGGGCGATCTGACGATGGCCGTCACCAGATTGATCAGCGCATCGCGCTGGGCCGCGTTGATGCCGGGGGCGGCAAACACGCCACGCCAGTTGGCCATGGTCACATTCAGGCCCAGCTCGGTCATGGTCGGCACATTGACGCCAGGGATGCGGCGGCTGCCCGATGTGGCCAGCGGGATCATGCGGCCGGCCTTGATCTGCTCCTCGAACTCCGAATAGCCCGAGATGCCGGCGCTCACCTGTCCGCCCAGAATGGCTGCATTGGCAGGGCCGCCCCCTGCAAAGGCCACATAAGCGCCTTCGCGCGGATTGCGCCCGAGTGCCTTGATCATGAGCCCGAGGATCAGGTGGTCGGTGCCGCCGGCACTGCCACCGGCCACCGAGACGGCCTTGGGGTTGGCCTTGAGGGCGTCGGTCAGTTCTTTCCAGGTCTTGATCTTGCCGTTGGCCGGCACCACCACCACCCCGGCTTCTTCGGTCAGGCGGGCAATGGGCGTGACGTCCTTCATGGTCACCGGGCTCTTGTTGGCGATGGCGGCACCCACCATCACCGAGCCGCCGATCATCAGGCTGTTGCCCTGTCCCTTGCGCTGGTTGACGAAGCGCGGCAGGCCCACCATGCCGCCGGCGCCGCCGACGTTTTCAAACTGCATATTGCCCACCAGACCGGCCGCCTTGGCGGCGCGCTCGATGGCGCGCGCCGTGCCATCCCAGCCGCCGCCTGGCGCTGCGGGCACGAACATATTGATGGTGTCGAACAGGGGCTTGGCCTGCGCCCAGGCTGGCAGTGCAGCACCGACGCCGGCTGCGGTGCCCCACTTTAGAAATTCGCGCTTGCTCACTGTCATGAAGATCTCCTGGTAAGGTTCTGGCCCCTGGGCCTGCATTTCGCAGCCCAGGGGCCTGGGTCCATCTGAGGCCGCTATTGTTCGTCATCTGCAAGCGTTTGAGCCGCTACCTTGCTGTCTGATTGATTCAGTGAATACCCTAGGCAGCCGATACATCGTGATTTTTTGTGTTGGCGAGTCTCGTGATGTTGCGGCGCTTGTTCGCCTGTGTCATCGCGTGATGCGCAGCGCCACCCCATCATTGGAGGCGCACGTTCGCCCCGGCATTGCGAGTCGCGCAGCGACGTGGCAATCCATGCCTTTGCGGGGCCGCAATGGATCGCTTCCTTCCTTGCGATGACGGACTTGGGGCGTGACATCATGGCAGCTGGCCCTTGACCTGTCGTATGCTCACGCGCCGGCGTTGCATCGGTCAGTCGGCTGTTGAAGGAGTGGGCTTTGGAAGATCCGGACAAACTCGCGCACTGGTTGGAGCAGGAAGCCAAGGTCAAGGCGGCCTTGGCCGGCGGGGCGGGGCCCGGTGTGGCCCGCCCGGAGCAGGTGGCGGGGCTCACGGGCT
>JBILGP010000396.1:0-2996 GCA_044350985.1 Polaromonas sp.
TTGGGCTGGCCGCAGCCAGCGCCTTGATTTTTGGCGCGGCCTACACCTTGTGGATGTTCAAGCGCGTCTACCTGGGCCCGGTGGCCAATGACGATGTGAAGAATCTGAGCGACATCAACAACCGCGAATTCCTGGTGCTGGGCCTGCTCGCGCTGGCCGTGCTCTACATGGGAATCTACCCCAAGCCTTTTACCGACGTGATGGACGCTTCAGTGGCCGACCTGCTCAAGCATGTGGCCCTGTCCAAGCTGAACTGACCCGGCCGACGCGACAACAATTCAGAGTCTTCCCATGATTGACACACTCAGCTGGTTCGTGGTCTACCCGGAAATCATCTTGCTCGTGATGACCTGCGTGATCGCTCTGGTCGACCTGGGCGTGCGCAGCCCAGGCCGGGGCCTGACCTATGCGCTGACTTTGCTGACGCTGGCCTGGGTGGCCATCGTCACCGGCTCCCACGCCCTTGCCGGGGAGACCGTCTACGGCTTTGGCAAGATGGTGGTCAGCGAGCCCATGGGCAACTGGCTCAAGTGTTTTGCAGCTCTGGCCTTGATGGCCACCATCGTCTATGGCCGTCCTTACGCGGCCGATCGAGACATGCTGCGCGGTGGCGAGTTCTTCACCCTGAGTCTGACGTCGCTGCTGGGCGCCTTCCTGATGATCTCGGGCCACAACTTTCTGGTGCTCTACATGGGCCTGGAGTTGATGACGCTGTCGAGCTACGCCATGGTGGCCTTGCGTCGTGACCATGCCAGGGCGACCGAGGCGGCCATGAAGTACTTCGTGCTCGGTGCGCTGGCCTCCGGTTTCCTGCTCTACGGCTTGTCGATGATTTACGGTGCCACTGGCAGCCTGGATGTGGCTGAAGTGTTCAAGGCCATTGTCAGCCGCGAGGTCAAGCACCAGGTGCTGGTGTTTGGCTTGGTCTTTGTGGTGGCTGGCCTGGCCTTCAAGATTGGTGCGGTGCCGTTTCACATGTGGCTGCCAGACGTCTATCACGGTGCGCCCACGGCGATTACTTTGGCGATCGGCGCGGCGCCGCAATTGGCCGCGTTTGCCATCGTCATCCGTATTTTGGTGCAGGGCCTGCTGCCCTTGGCGATTGACTGGCAACAGATGCTGGGTGTGCTGGCAGTCAGCTCCTTGCTGATCGGCAATCTGGCTGCGGTGGCCCAGACCAATCTCAAGCGCATGCTGGCTTTTTCGACGATTGCACAAATGGGATTTCTCCTGCTGGCCATGCTCGCAGGTGTGGTCGGCGACGACATGGTCAATGCCCAGTCGGCCTATGGTTCGGCCATGTTTTATGTGGTCACCTATGTGCTGACCACTCTGGCCGTCTTTGGCGTGATCATGCTGCTGGCACGGCAGGGCTTTGAGTCCGAGGAAATCGCTGACCTTGCCGGCTTGAACCAGCGCAGCCCCTTGTACGCCGGTGTGATGGCGCTGGGTATGTTTTCGCTGGCAGGCGTGCCGCCGCTGGTGGGCTTTTACGCCAAGCTGTCGGTGCTCGATGCCCTGATCTCGGCGCAAGGCACGGAGTACATGGCCCTGGCGATCTTTGCGGTGCTGATTTCCCTCGTGGGCGCTTTTTATTACCTGCGGGTGGTCAAGGTGATGTACTTCGACCCGGTTCCCGACCATGTGGCAGTGGCGATCGAAGCCGGCCGCGACGTTCGGGTGGTGCTCACGCTCAATGCGGGGTTGATCGTCTTAGTCGGTCTTCTGCCAGGGGGATTGATGACCCTGTGCGCGCAATCGATGGCCAGCGTGCTCAAATCGCTAGGAAGCTGACCTTCCCCCGACCCTTCTGCGAACTTTGCATTCATGACCGCATCGAATCTGGCCTGGGTGGTGATCGCCCTGGGCTTTGTGGCGGCCAATCTGCCCTTTTTGAGCAACCGTCTTTTTTTGGTGCGCGCGATGGCCGTCCCCAAGTCACTGGCTTGGCGGCTGCTGGAGTTGGTGATCCTTTATTTTCTGGTGGGTGCGTTCGCGCTGGCGCTTGAGCGCAGCATCGGGCGCGTCGCGCCCCAGGGCTGGGAGTTTTATGCGGTCACCGGCTGCCTGTTTCTGACCCTGGCTTTTCCTGGCTTCGTCTACCGCTACCTCTACAAGCGCAGGCAGGCATCCTGACATGAGCCAGACGCAAGCACCGGCTGATGCGCACCTGCGCGAAGAGACGGTCTCCAGTCAGGAGTTGCTGCGCGGCAATTTTCTGCTTGCGCAGCGTGACCAGGTCAGGCTGCCTGACGGCAGTATGGCCAGCCGCGAGTACGTGCGCCATCCCGGCGCCGTGGTGGTCGTGGCCCAACTGCCCGACGGCCGTTATGTGCTGGTGCGCCAGTGGCGTCATCCCCTCGGACGTGTCTTTACCGAGTTTCCGGCCGGCAAGCTCGACGCGGGAGAAGCGCCTTTGGCCTGCGCCCAGCGCGAATTGCAGGAAGAGACCGGCTACCGAGCGCAGCGCTGGGCCTACGCCGGACCGGTTCATCTGGCCATTGCCTATTCGACCGAAGTCATCCACCTGTTTTTTGCCGACGAATTGCAAAGCGGGCCGCGCCAACTCGACGAGGGCGAGTTCCTCGACGTTTTTGCGGCATCTCTGGAGCAGTTGCTCCAATGGGCGCTTGAGGGAGAGCTCACCGACGCCAAGACGCTGTTTTGCCTGCTGTGGGCGCAAAACCTGCGCGCAGGACTTTGGTCGCTCGACTGGCAAGCTGCCTGAATCGGTCAGCTCGGCAGCAGGGCGAGCTGCCGATGCCGCTGGGCATCGACGGCTTTGGATCTGATCTCGACTCGACTTTGTCCCTGAAAACCCTGGCGCGCAGCCCGTGGTCCGATCGCGGGATAATTGAGTCATGAAAGTCCTCGACCTCAAGTGCACGCATCAGCATGTGTTCGAGGGCTGGTTTGCCTCCGAGGACGATTTCCAGGCTCAGCGCGGGCGCGGTCTGGTCAGCTGCCCGATCTGCGGCGACGCCCAGGTGGAAAAG
>JBILGP010000397.1:0-2995 GCA_044350985.1 Polaromonas sp.
GGAGTCGGTGGACAGCGAGGCCTTGGTGATGCCCAGCAGCAAGTTGGTGTAGGTGGCAGCAATCTTGCCGTCCTTGCGCAGCGCATCGTTGGCATCGAGGATGGCCGAACGCTCCACCTGCTCGCCAGCAATGTAGGTCGAATCGCCCGGGTTCTCGACCACGACGCGGCGCAGCATCTGGCGCACGATCACCTCGATGTGCTTGTCGTTGATCTTCACGCCTTGCAGGCGGTAGACGTCCTGCACCTCGTCGACGATGTAGCGCGCCAGCTCCTCCATGCCCAGCAGGCGCAAGATGTCCTGCGGATCGGCCGGGCCGTCGACGATGCTTTCGCCCTTGTTGACCACCTGGCCCTCGTGCACCAGGATGTTTTTCTCCTTGGGCACCAGGTCTTCCCAGACCTTGCCCTCGGGGTCGGTGATCTGCAGACGCACCTTGCCTTTGGTTTCCTTGCCGAAGGAGACCGTGCCAGTCATCTCGGCCAAGATGCCCTTGTCCTTGGGCGTGCGGGCTTCGAACAGCTCGGCCACCCGCGGCAGACCGCCGGTGATGTCGCGCGTCTTCTGGCCTTCGACCGGGATACGGGCCAGCACCTCGCCGGGGCCAACGTCCTGACCGTCGCGCACCTGCACCAGAGCGCCGATCGGAAAGCCGATGGTCACCGAATGGTCGGTGCCCGGGATCTTGACTTCCTTGCCCGAGACATCGATCAGCTTGACCTGCGGGCGCACCACCTTGGTCGAGCCGCGGCGCTTGGGATCGATCACCACCAGGGTCGACAGGCCCGTGACCTCGTCGACCTGCTTGGCCACGGTCACACCCTCTTCGACGTTCTCGAAGGACACCTTGCCGGCAAACTCGGTGATGATGGGGCGCGTCAGCGGGTCCCAGTTGGCCAGCACCGCGCCGGCCTTGACGGGCTGGTCGGCCTTGACGGTGAGCACCGCGCCGTAAGGCACCTTGTGGCGCTCGCGCTCGCGGCCGTGTTCGTCCTGGATGATGACCTCGCCAGAGCGGGCGATCACGACGAGCTCGCCGGCGCTGTTGGTGACGTAGCGCATCGGCGCATTAAAGCCGATCACGCCGTTGGACTTGGCTTCCACGCTCGAGGCCACGGCGGCGCGCGAAGCGGCACCGCCGATGTGGAAGGTGCGCATGGTCAGCTGCGTGCCCGGCTCGCCGATCGACTGCGCGGCGATGATGCCCACGGCCTCGCCGGTGTTGATCAGCCCGCCGCGTCCGAGGTCGCGGCCGTAGCACTTGGCGCACAGACCAAAACGGGTCGCGCAGGTCAGCGCGGTGCGCACCTTGACCTCGTCGACGCCCGCGGCTTGCAGATCGTCGATCAGGTCTTCATCGAGCAGCACGCCCGAGGACACCAGCACCTCGCGGGTTTCCGGATGGATCACGTCGTCGGCCGTGGTGCGGCCCAGGACGCGTTCGCGCAAGGACTCGATCACCTCGCCGCCTTCGACGATGGCACGCATGAGCGAGCCCTCGGGCGTGCCGCAATCGTCCTCGGTGACCACCAGGTCCTGCACCACATCGCACAGACGGCGGGTGAGGTAGCCGGAGTTGGCCGTCTTGAGCGCGGTGTCGGCCAGACCCTTGCGGGCGCCGTGCGTCGAGATGAAGTACTGCAGCACGTTCAGGCCTTCACGGAAGTTGGCCGTGATCGGCGTCTCGATGATCGAGCCATCGGGCTTGGCCATCAGGCCGCGCATGCCGGCGAGCTGACGAATCTGCGCGGCCGAGCCGCGAGCGCCGGAGTCGGCCATCATGTAGATGGAATTGAACGACTCCTGATCGACCGCCGCGCCATGGCGGTCCTGCGCCTTTTCTTTGGCCAACTGGGCCATCATGACCTTGGAGACTTCGTCTCCGGCCTTGCCCCAAATGTCCACCACCTTGTTGTAGCGCTCACCCACGGTCACCAGGCCCGAGACGTACTGCTGCTCGATCTCTTTGACCTCTTTTTCGGCGCGCTCGATGATGCCGTGCTTTTCTTTGGGCACGAGCATGTCGTCGATGCAGATCGAGATGCCCGAGCGGGTGGCCAGCCGGAAGCCGTTTTGCAGCAGCTTGTCGGCAAAAATCACCGTCTCTTTGAGGCCGCACTTGCGAAACGCGGCGTTGATGAGCTTGGAGATTTCCTTCTTCTTGAGGGCCTTGTTGATGTTGGCAAACGACAGGCCCTTGGGCAAGATCTCCGACAGCAGCGCGCGGCCGGTGGTGGTTTCCCAGACCTGGGTGGAGGCCTCCAGTTCGCCCGTGGCGCGGTTCTTGTTGTACTCGGTCAGGCGCACGTTGATGCGCGCGTTAAGGTCGAGCTGGCCGCCGTCGTAGGCGCGCTGCACTTCGTGCAGGTCAGAAAAGATCAGGCCTTCGCCCTTGGCATTGATGCGGTCGCGCGTGGCGTAGTACAGGCCCAAAACCACGTCCTGCGAGGGCACGATGGAGGGCTCGCCGTTGGCCGGGAACAGCACATTGTTGGAAGCGAGCATCAGCGTGCGCGCCTCCATCTGGGCCTCAACCGACAGCGGCACGTGGACCGCCATCTGGTCGCCGTCAAAGTCGGCGTTGAAGGCCGAGCACACCAGCGGGTGCAGCTGAATGGCCTTGCCTTCGATCAAGATCGGCTCGAAAGCCTGGATGCCCAGTCGGTGCAAGGTCGGGGCGCGGTTGAGCAGCACCGGATGCTCCTTGATCACCTCTTCGAGGATGTCCCAGACCACGGGCGTGCCCGATTCGACTTCTTTCTTGGCCGCCTTGATGGTGGTGGCGATGCCCATGGCTTCCAGGCGCGAGAAGATGAAGGGCTTGAACAGCTCGAGCGCCATCAGCTTGGGCAGGCCGCACTGGTGCAGCTTGAGCGTGGGGCCCACGGTGATGACCGAGCGGCCCGAGTAGTCCACGCGCTTGCCCAGCAGGTTCTGGCGGAAACGCCCGCTCTTGCCCTTGATCATGTCAGCCAGCGACTTGAGCGCGCGCTTG
>JBILGP010000024.1:0-10125 GCA_044350985.1 Polaromonas sp.
GGACCAAGTGGCCAGTTCGGTGGTGCCCAACATGCCGCCCAGGGGCAAAGAGATCGCTTGAGCCGAAACGCCCGCCGCAGACAAAGAAAGCGCGCACGCCGCAGCCAGCGCCCTGAGCTCGATGACAGACCTGATCATCATGGGTAGCTGATTTCAGCGCGCCGGTTCTGGCGATAGGCGTCTTCACCGCCGCCCGTGGCAACCGGCTTTTCCTCACCAAAGCTCACAGCCTCGATCTGACGGTCGGGCACACCCAGGAAGGTCAGGCGCTGGCGCACGGCCTCGGCACGCTTTTGACCCAGGGCCAGGTTGTACTCGCGACCGCCCTGCTCATCGGCATGACCGGCCAACATGACCTTGCGGCGCGGATTGGCGCTCAAGAACCTGGCATGGGCATCGACCAGAGTCAGGTACTCTGACGGAATCTCAAAGCTGTCAAAAGCAAAGCGAATCACATTGCCCTGCTGGAGATTGGCAGGCACAGGTGCCAGTGCACCCGCACCCGCACCGCCACCAGCCCCCGCGCCAGAGCCGGACATGGCGCCGCCCGGCGCCCCCGCACCCCCTCCTGCACCCGCAGTCAGACCAGGCGCACTGCGCGAAGTCAGGTCCACCGGAACCACGACGCGGCTCGTTACAGGGGCCGCTGCACCGGCTGCAGACCCCGCAGACCCCGCAGCGCCAGCAGGTCCAGCGCCTGAACCGGCCGCTGTGCCTGCGCCACCGGCTTGTCCAGCAGCGCCAGCGCGATTGGCCATGGAACCGCTTCGGTCTTCTACCGGGACGTCGCCCAGGCGCACGGTCGATCCGCAGGCGCTGAGCACCAGGGCGGCCAGCAGCAGGCTGGAGCGAGAAAAAATACTGCAGGTCATCGCGTTCTCCTCTTTAAAGAAATTTTTTGGATACAAGCATCCGTCCGTCAAGCACTCAGATAAGGGCCCCAATCGGGCTCTCGAATATCTTCACCGCGTACCGCCAATTCTCTTCTGATGCGGCCATCAAGTGTGCTGGTCATGAGCACTTCACGACCGCGCAAACGGGTCTCGTACAAAATCAGCTTGCTGTTGGGCGAAAAACTGGGGCTCTCGTCAGCCGCCGTGTCGGTCAGCGGCCTGGACTCACCCGTGCTCAAGTCCATCAAATGCAACCTGTAGGCCGAGCCCACGAGGGAGATGTAAGCCATCCATTTGCCATCGGGGCTGATCGATGGGGAAATGTTGTAGTTGCCGTTACGGGTTACCAATTCAGCGGTTTTGCCCTCAAAATCCATCCGGTAGATTTGCGGAGAACGGCCACGTCGGTCGCTGACAAAGTAAACCAGTGGGTGGCCAGGAGCGCAGTAAGGCTCGGTCTCGATGCTGCTGGACTGCGTCAGCCGCCGCGGCGCGCTTCCACCACGCGGGTCTACGACGTAAATTTGCGAGCCGCCATCAAGGCTGAGCGCGGCAATGATTTGCTGAGGCCCGCTGCGCGTCCATGCCGGCGCGCTGTTGGAACCCCGAAAGCTCGCAACCGCCCTGGGTTGCACGCCTGCTTCATAGACCTGGTGGGTGTAGATGATCGGCCGGCCCTGGGCGTGATAGGACACGAAGGCCAGGGTCTGGCCGTCGGGCGACCAAGCCGGCGAAATGATGGGCTGCTCGCTCCTCAGGGCAATCTGTTGGTTGTCACCGTCGGAGTCGGCGACCACCAAAGCGAAATTGGACCCTTGCTTGCTCACAAAAGCGATCCGGGTCGCAAACACACCGCGCTCACCAATCAGCTTTT
This sequence comes from Polaromonas sp., assembly GCA_044350985.1. Taxonomy (GTDB): domain Bacteria; phylum Pseudomonadota; class Gammaproteobacteria; order Burkholderiales; family Burkholderiaceae_C; genus Polaromonas. Next base: position 1,768 of record JBILGP010000024.1, read on the forward strand.
CATAAAAAAAGTCGGCGATCTCGTGAGCGGCCACCCGAACATCAGAAAACTGACGCGCCGTGCCGCGCCCATCCGGCCAGGGGGACTTTTTGAGGGTCGCAATAGGCTCGCTTCCGCCCCGAACAGCGTCCCACAATCGGGCCTCGATCGCCAAGCGACCATTTGCCAATAACTCGATGTCGCCCACCACCACAAAGTCAGCACCCCGCTTGCGCCAGGCTGCAAAATCTGGCGGGGCCAGTCCCATCACAGGTGCTTGGCCGGCGTCGATCAGCCTGAAGAGCCCACTGCGATCGAGGTCGTTGCGCACGATGGCGGCCAAATCAGTGGCTACAGCAGCGCCTCTGACCGAAAACCCGGCCACCGCAATCGGCAACTGCGCCGCGCCCAGATCGTTGACCTCGACCCGAAACTGCGCGTACGCCGGCGCAGCCGCCCAAGCGCCAAGCATCCCGGCCTGGGCCAGAAACAGGCGCCTGCGCACGGCGGCGGCCTGAAGATCAGGGCAAGGATTGCGATCGACCATTTCGGTTCAAACAGTAGAGTTCAAAATACTTCCCGAAGGCAGCCTGGGCCTGCATGGTACACACTGCAAAGCCCATTGCGCCATCGAGGAAACCCAGGCGCAGAAAGTAGCTTCGGACAAAAGCAACCAGCCCCGACAACGCTGCTCGCCCCATTGAGGTGCGCTGCCCCCGGGCATGGCGCTGGCGAGCCCAGTCGCGGCTGTAACGCTCGAGCTTGCGCCAGTAGTGGTCGGGCGTCGGGTAGCTGTAATGCAAAAGCGGATGGCTCAAGCGAATGATGCGCACGCCCTGCTGGCACGGGCTCAAGGACTCATGCACCAGATCGTCGCTAAAGCGCGCCTGACCAAGCCGAAACAGCCGCAGCACAAAGTCGGGGGTCCAGCCGCAGTGGCGGATCCAGACGCCACAAAACTGCGTCAGCCGTGGAATCTCAAAGGCCACTGCTCGGTCGCCATGACGCGTGATCTGGTCTTCGATTTCAGCGCGCAATTGCGGCGTGACCCGCTCGTCGGCGTCAAGGCACAGCACCCAGGGGCTGCGGGCCAGGTCAAGTGCACGGTTTTTTTGCGGACCGAAGCCCGGCCAGTCGGCCGCCACAGTGACCTCGGCACCGTGGGCGCGCGCCAATTCGACGGTGTTGTCGGAGCTGCCCGAATCGAGAACCACCCGCTGGTCGGCAAAAGACACTGAATCGAGACAGTCGCCAATGTTGCAACTCTCGTTGTGGGTGATGATGGTCACGCTCAGTCTGCTCACGTTCGCATCAGGCCTGCATGGCCCCCTGATCGAAGCGGCCAGGAGCACAACCCGCATAACCAGGCCCCACCAATGCGGCCTCGATCGTCGCTAGCTGCATGCCTGGGCACGCCCACCCACGGACCGTCGATTTGAAGGGGACGGAGACTGGCTTCACTTCGTTTTAAATAACAACAAATGACACCTTCTAACGCCGGCTAGCATATCAGAGCCTTATGGCAGAGCCTGTCGGGTCTGACCCTCAAACCCCAACGAGCAGCAAGCTCGGCCTGAAGCATCGCATCTGCCGGATAATCGGGGATCGGGTCTGGCAAACCACAACGGTCCATCGAGGCAATTTTCAGCAAGGTCAGTCTGAGACCGTATGACACTTCTGCGAACAAGAACCTGGCAATCGGACAGCGCCACCCGGCTCCATAACGGAGCGGCAACAGCCGGATGCGAACCATGATGGCGCAAGGGTCCACCTACCATAAGGCGCGGGCCAGCCTCAAGCGTCTGTGGCCGTTTTTTGGGGGTTCTCGCTGGTTGTGGGTCATCGCAGCTCTGGCAACGATGCTGGCTGCCGCTACAGAACCCATGATCCCGGCCTTGCTCAAGCCCCTGCTCGACCGCGGCTTTGAAGGCGCGGGCAAAGTCCAACTGTGGATGGTGCCTGCACTTTTGGTGTTGCTCTTCGGCGTGCGAGCTGCTGCGGGCTTTGTGTCCCAGTACGCGCTTGCCCGAATCATCAACCAAGGCCTGCAAAAACTTCGAGACGCCCTTTTTGAAAAGATGCTGAAGGCCCATCTGAGCCTCTATGACGAAAAAAGCGCCAGTGCCTTGACCAGCACGGTGGTCTACGAGGTTCAAAACGGATCGTCGCTGCTGATCAACTCGCTGATCAGGGCGGTCCGCGATTTCTTGACCCTGCTGGCGCTAGTGGTCTACCTGATCTATCTCAATTGGCGGCTAACCCTGGTGGTGGCACTGATTCTTCCGCCACTGATCCTGATGGTGCGCAGACTGACCAAGCGACTCTACCGCCTGACCCATGAAACCCAAACGGCCACAGTCAATCTGGCCTACGTGGTGGAAGAAAACGTCCTGGCCCAGCGCGACATTCGCCTGCACCAAGCCCAGGCCTTGCAAAACCGGCGATTTGCCAGGCTGAGCAACGTGCTGCGCCAGTTGTCTCTAAAGTCGGTCGTCGCCCAGGGCGGAATGAGTGCCTTGACGCAAGTGCTGTCGGCGCTTGCACTGTCGGCGGTCATCACCGTGGCCATGATTCAAAGTGCACAAGGCAGCACCACCGTCGGCGGATTCGTGGCGTTCATCACCGCCATGCTCCTTTTGATTGCACCGCTCAAAAGCCTGGCCGAAGTCAGCAGCCCGCTGGCCCGCGGCGTGGCGGCCATCGAAGGCGGACTGTCACTGCTTGACGACGTGCGCGACGAAACCGGCGGGTCTTATCAACAGCCAAGGGCGCAGGGCAACCTTGAGCTTCGCGGCGTGACGGTGCGCTACCGGGCGGCGCAAACACCTGCGCTCATGCAAGTGAGCCTGCGCGTACAAGCCGGGCAGACAGTCGCACTGGTGGGCAACTCGGGGTCGGGGAAAACCACCCTGGTCAATTTGCTGCCCCGGCTGATTGAATGCAGCGAAGGCCAAATTTTGCTCGATGGAATGGACATTGCCCAATGGGACCTGGCGTGCTTGCGGTCACAGTTTGCCTTCGTCAGCCAGCATGTGGTCATGCTCAACGACACGCTGGCGGTCAACGTCGCGTTAGGCCAGGAGCCCGATCGAGACCGCGTACGCCGCTGCCTGATCGCGGCCAACCTTGAGCAGCTCACCGATCAGTTGGGCCTCGATGCCCTGATCGGACACAACGCCATGCAGTTGTCCGGCGGGCAACGCCAGCGCCTGGCCATCGCCCGGGCCCTCTACAAAGACGCGCCCATTCTCATTTTGGACGAAGCCACCTCAGCACTGGACAACGAGTCAGAGTTGGCAGTGCAGCAAGCCATTGAGCGCTTGTGCAAGGGGCGCACCTCGCTGGTGATCGCGCACCGCTTGTCGACCATACGGCACGCCGATCAGATTTTGGTCCTGCGCAGCGGGCAAATCATCGAGACGGGCACACATGAGCAGTTGCTGTCCCAACAGGGCCACTACCACCACCTCTATCAGCTCGGCTTCAAGGCGCGCCCTGACGGAATCGAGCAAGCCCAAATCCAAGAGGACCACCGGCCATGAAGCCCAGCATCAGCGGATTTACCTTCCTGCGAAATGCAGTCGAACTGGGTTTCCCCTTTGAGCAGTCGATTCGATCCCTGCTGCCTCTCGTCGACGAGTTTGTGATCGCCGTCGGAATGGGCTCGGACGAGACGCTCGAGCGGGTGCACGCCATCGGTGATGCCAAGATCCGCGTCATCCCAACGCGCTGGAACGAGCGCATGTCGCACCGCGGCTTTGTCTACGCGCAGCAAAAAATGATCGCTCAGTACGCTTGCACAGGGGACTGGGCGTTTTACCTCGAAGGCGATGAAGTCCTGCACGAAGGCGAACTCGATCGGATCGCGCAAAGCGTGCAGCGCCACCACGGCAACCCCCAGGTCGAGGCGCTGGTCTTTGACTACTACCACTTCTTTGGCTCGCCCGAAATCATCGCAACCGGGCCTTCTTGGTACCGCCGCGAGTGCCGGCTGATCCGCAACACCATCAGAACCTATGCACCCGACGGCCAGTACTGGCTGGTCACCGAAAACCACAAAAGGGGACGCAACCCCCGAGCGGCGCTGGCCAACGCGCACATTTACCACTATGGCTGGATCCGGCAATCGGAAAAGATGCAAAAGAAAATGGACCAAGTCAGCCGCTACTGGTCTCACGAACCGCCCAAAATCCGCTACAGCCAGGTCGATGCACGCATGCTCAGCGCCTTTGAAGGCTCGCACCCGCAGATCATGCAAGATTGGATCGCGTCAGAGGCGGAGCGTGACTTTCTGGTCGACCCAAACTACAAGCTCACCCGACGCGACCAGCGCCTGCGGCTCAAGCTGGCCATCGAGCACCTGACCGGCCTGGACCTGAGCCGCAAACACTTCAAATTGGTGGCTTGAGTTGCGGAACTTGCTTAACGCCGCACTGCATCGAACTCCTGCCAACATCATTAGCCCAGGTCACTGGCACCGAGGCCAACTATGCAAAACGATTACACCGTTACGTTTGCCTGCTACAACCAGCTGGCCTACACCCAAGGATTCATCGCAAGTCTTGACCGCGAGGAGGTCGATTTTTCACGTGTAGCAGCGGTCGACAACGGCTCGAGCGACGGCACCCGCGACTGGCTGGCAACCCAGGGATTTGGTGCGATCATCCTCAATCAGCGCAACCTGGGCTGCGGCGCAGCCTGGAACCAGGGCGCACTAGCCATCCAGTCAGAATGGACGATCGTAATGAACAACGACGTGGTCTGCGCCCGCGGCTGGCTGCGCGGCATGCTCGCAGCTGCGCGCACGCACCAGTTGCAAATCGTTAGCCCTGCCATGATAGAGGGCGAGCTGGACTACAACTTGGCGGACCTGGTGAAGCGGCACGCAGGCATGGCTCACCACTGCAGACAGGGCAGCGCGCATGCTGTGTGCATGATGATCCACAGCAGTGTCTGGGAGGAGATCGGTTACTTTATGCCAGTGCCCAAGTTGCTGGGGTATGAGGACACTATTTTTTTTCGGCGCGCCCTCGAAGCAGGCATTCGCTGTGGCACTACGGCCGACGCCTGGATTCACCATTTCGGCCAAACCACACAAAAGGCCATGAAGCTAGAGCGCAAACTCTCCCACGAGGCGGGCTTAGGCGATCGGCAGCTGTTCAAAACCTACCTCGGGCAGTCCTGGATGGCACGCAAGCTAGCCAAGCATAAGAGTCACGCTCAGGCGCAGCGCCAGCGCAGCGAGGAACTGTCACGGTATGGCGCGACCACCTTAGGGCAGTATGACACCACGACCGGGACCATCAAATGGCTATGAGAGTGCTCCAAACACGCAACCCTGGAAGCGATTTCCTTAACACCGAGATCAGCGCATGAACGAAGCCTCTAAGACAAACCGAATCCGCCCCGCCGACTTTGCAGCGACCTACCTTAAAGGCCGGGTTCTTGACATCGGTGCCGGCGACGACTTGGTCTGCCCTTGGGCGCAGGGTTTTGACGTCGAAGACGGGGACGCCAACCATCTGGATCGCCACTTCACTGCCGGCAGCTTCGACACGCTGCACAGCAGCCATAGCCTGGAGCACATGAACAACCCAGTGCATGCGATTGAAGGTTGGTGGAGCCTAGTCAAACCAGGCGGGTTTTTAGTCGTGGTAGTGCCCGATGAAGACCTGTACGAGCAAGGCCTTTGGCCGAGTTTCTTTAGCGATGAACACAAGTCTACCTTCCGACTCAATAAGCGCGACAGTTGGTCCCCGGTCTCTCATGATCTGAAGGCCCTTTGTCAATCATTACCTCATGCGAACGTGCTCTCTATAGAGCGGCAGATGCAGGGCTACGATGAGCGGCTTCTCTTTAAGCCTGGACTTCGACCACGCAAGATCCGGGGCGCACTCAAAATGATACTGAGTGTCATAAAGCGAACTCCTTGGGTCGGCGTACGCTGGAAAGACCTTTGCCTAAGGCATCTGGTTCGTCACGGCTATCCGTACGACCAGACCCAAGGCGATGCACTCGCTCAAATACAGATCATCGTTCAGAAGAAAGTCCACTGATGGGAACCCTGACCAAATACGACCTGCGCAAAATCCCTTGTGACATATTTGTTGAAACCGGAACCGGGTCTGGAGCATCCTTGCTTCACGCCCTGCACAGCGGGCGTTTTCGCAAGCTGTTCAGCGTCGAAATCCATCGAGAAAGTGCCGATAAGGCGAGCGAACTGTTTAGTAAGCATTCCCAGGTCAAGATCTACAACAGCGACTCAGAAAGCGCATTAAGGAACATTTTCAAGCAAGTTGAGAGCAGCGACTGCCTTTTCTTTTTCCTCGATGCCCACTTCCCCGGCGAATTCGGCGCACACTTCAAGGGCTATGGAGACTCGGTGCCCGACCGGATCACGCTGCCGCTGGAGCACGAACTAGATCTGATCCAGCAGCACCGGCCGCTCAGCCAGGACTTGATCGTCGTTGATGATCTGCGACTTTATGAACAAGGGCCGTTCGAGCGGGGTAACCTGCCCTCCGGATTTGCAAACATGCCCGATGCCATTCGAAATCTTCACTTTCTCCCTCGGATCTTTCCCGATCGGCACATAGTGCGTGACTATCGCGACGAGGGATACCTATTCATCCTACCCAAGGGAAGGGAGTTCCGATTCGAACGCCTTGATCCCTTACAAAGGGTCCTGCGGACCTTGCGCAAATCCATTGGGAAGCCCTGAGGCGGTCGAAATGAAGCGCGTTACTACCCGAAAGCCCAGCTACCTGAACGAGCTAATCCTAACCCTTAGTTGTCTGGCGGCTGTGCTGCGCGAGCTCGGCTCCAGGTATGCAGCAGGCTCGATGCCGCCGACCGAGGTAAAGGGCAATGATCTGCCCGGCATATGGCGCCGATCGGGGTGGCAGGCGGTGCGTGAGCACTTTCTAGTCAACTGCTGGCCTCGAACGTACCGCCAGAAGGTTCAACTCAAACTGGGCAGACCTTCGTTGAGCATTTTCCGCAAATACGCTAGCCTGTACGAGCGCCATCTGCCCCAAAGGATAAACCCAGAGCCCAGCCCGGTCGGGCACCGCGTCAAGATATTGCTGATCCGCAACGGCGCCATCGGAGATGTGTTGATGCTAACGCCTGTGGTCAAAGCACTGCATGAAAGCCGTCAGGGCCGAGCGCAGATCGAGGTGCTAACCCATTGCCCAGAGGTATTCAGAAACAACCCCTATGTTCAACAGGTCCACAGCACCAAAACATTTACCCGCGCGGTCCATGACTATGACCTAGTGATTAATTTCAACAATTTATACGAGAACTCACCGCGCGTGCATCCGATCGACGTCTATGCACATGCGGCTTTGGGGCACATCAACTTTGACAAGCAACTGGCTCTTTATCCTTCATCCGAGGATTCGTTCGACGTCGCCCAACAGGTAAGGGCTATCGGCGGCCCATTCATAGTAGCGCACAAGCCCAATCATGATTGGCCAAACCGAAACCTTCCCGAGTCGTTCTGGTCAGCGTTGCTAGTCCAATTGTTGAATAAGACAGGGTGGACCTTGGTACAGGTGGGGTCGGCAAGAGACTATGCGGTCTCAGGACATCCAAGGATTTTGGACTTGCGAGGGCAGCACAACCTGCAGCAACTGGCTGAATTGATTCGACACAGCCGCGGCTTCATCGGTGTAGATGCGGGTCCGTCGCATATTGCAGCCTGCACTGATGTTCCTATCTGCACGTTCTACACATGCGCTCATCATGAGGTGCGCCGCCCCCTTAGAAGCCAGGGTAAATTCGTCCCGCTGGCAGCAGACCTGGACTGCTACGGCTGCATGCAAAAACAAAACTGGCCGAGCCCCGGCTTCAACTGCGCACGAGGCGACAGTATTTGCGTGCGAAGCTTTAACCTGCAGGTTTGCATAGACCTAATACTGGGAGCCCTCACCCCAAGCGGAGCGGTTGATACTGCCTTAGTGACAACCCAGGGCGTCTGAGAAGACCTGCTCAACTTTAAGGTGATATGCATCTCGTTGAACGAGCCTATGCGGACGAAGCCACTTTTTTCGATGGCCACCGATTGTTACGTCCTGTGACTTAGACGACAGGTGCTTTTTCTGTTCCCCCACCAGCTGGGGGAAGTCTTAGTCCCGGCCTCGTCAAAGCAGCACCACATCGTACTGCTCCTGCGGCAGCGCCGCTTCAGCCTGCAAGGAGATCGGCTTGCCTATGAAGTCTGACAGGCCGGCCAGGTGCTGGCTTTCTTCGTCGAGGAAGAGTTCGATGACGGCTGGTGCCGCGACGATGCGAAATTCGCGGGGGTTGAACTGGCGGGCTTCGCGCAGGATTTCGCGCAAGATGTCGTAGCTGACGCTGCGGGCGGTCTTGACG
>JBILGP010000398.1:0-2989 GCA_044350985.1 Polaromonas sp.
CTGCCTCGGTCGATCGGCCCACTGCTGAACCGATCGATAAATCACTTGAAAAAAATCCATAAAATTCTTATAAAACAATATCTTATCGACAAAATCTAAAGCAATTTCAAGTGATCTGAACGATAGCAATCAGCCGACCCTGGCTTGTGTGCAAGCCCTTTGGCCTGAAACCCTTATTGTGCCGTCTTGGTGAAGAGCTTGAAGAAATTTTGAGTCGTTGCATGCGCCACCATCTCTTCGTCCATGCCCCTGAGCTGGGCAATTTCCCGCGCCACCCAGGGCACATACGATGGGTTGTTGACCTTGCCGCGATGGGGAACCGGCGCAAGATAGGGGCTGTCGGTCTCAATCAACAGCCGGTCCATCGGCACGAAGCGCGCCACCTGCTTAAGGTCAGCCGCGCTCTTGAAGGTCACGATGCCGGAAAAAGAGATGTAAAACCCCAAATCGAGTGCGGCGCGTGCCACTTCCAGGGTTTCGGTGAAGCAGTGAAACACCCCGCCCACCCCGCCCTGCCCCCCGTCTTGCCCGCGCAGCAGATCGAGGGTGTCGCTCGACGCACTTCGCGTGTGCACCACCAGTGGTAAACCCGTCTGCCGAGCGGCCTCAATGTGAACCGCGAACCGGTCGCGCTGCCACTGCATGTCGGCCACGCTGCGGTCGCCCAAACGGTAGTAATCGAGCCCTGTCTCGCCGATGGCCACCACCCGGGACAAGGCCGATCGGTCCAGCAAATCCGACAAGGCCGGCTCTTGCACCCCTTCGTTGTCGGGGTGCACGCCCACGCTGCACCAGAAATTGTCATAAGCCAAGGCCAGCTCATGCACGCCCTCAAATTCCTCCAAGGTGGTGCAAATACACAGGGCCTGGCTGACCCCGGCCTCCTGCATGGCCTGACGGATCTGCGGCAGCTGTTCGCGCAGGGGCGCAAAGCTCAAGTGGCAATGAGAGTCAATAAACATGGGCGCAGGTCTCAGGTCGCACGCAGCGCCTGTTGGGCTCGGCTGACGAGGGCTTCAAGCATGAGGCCAGGGCTGAAGGGATGCTCAGCATGGCGGGCGCTGAGGGTTAGATCACGCGACCACTGGCCCATGGCATAGAGCCATCGCTGCTGGCTGCCCTCGCCCGCCCGGGCCAGCGGCAAGTCTTGCGCCGGAAAAAACCGAGGTTCGGCGCCCACCCGCTGCAGCCAGACGTCGTGGCAGAGCTTTTGCAGCGCATCAATCACCTCGCTGGCACTCCAATGGGCCAACGCGGCCACATCGCCGCGCAAAATCGCCTTGGGCAGGGCGCGCCAACGCTCGGCAGCCTGCCGGGCATCGCCGCCCTGCAGACCCTGCAGCACGTCGGCCGGGCGCCCGCCGGCTGCATGGAGCAGCACGCTCAAATCCTCTCGCGCTCCGGTGGGGTCCTGCTCACTTGCGCTTTGCTCGACCAGCCAATCCAGCGCCTCATCAAATGATGGCCATACCATGGAGTGGGCCTGACAGCGGCTGCGAATGGTGGGCAGAAGCTGGTCGGCCGCCTGGCTGGCCAGCACGAAGCGCGTCTGACCAGGAGGCTCCTCCAATGTCTTGAGCAGGGCGTTGGCCGCAATGCTGTTGAGCCGCTCGGCCGGGTACACCAGCACCACCTTGCCCGCGCCACCTGAATGGGTCATTTGCGCAAAGCCGACCACCTCGCGCGCGGCTTCCACCTTGATCTCTTTGCTCGGCTTGCGCTTCTTGCCATCGAGCTCGGCTTGGGTTTTTTCGTCGAGCGGCCACTCCAAGGCCAGGCTGAGGGTCTCGGGCAGCAGCACACACAGGTCGGGATGGGTGCGCACGTCTATGGCGTGGCAACTGCCACAGTGGCCACAGGCGCCGTGGGCGGTGGGGGAATGGCACAGCCACGCCCGTGCAAGCGCCAGGGCCAGCTCGTACTGGCCCAGACCGGAGGGGCCACTGAGCAACAAGGCGTGCGACTTGGAACCCATCAAACGGGTCAGTTGCGTGCGCAGCCAGGGTGCCAAGGGCGCTTGCGGGTCGGCTGGCTTCATGGCAGCATGCCCCTGCGGCGCATGGCGGCGTGAACATCGAGCCAGACCGACTCGATGGTCTGCTGGGCGTCGATGCGCTCGAACCGATCGGTATCGGCCTGCCGGCGCGCGGCATAACCGCCTGCCACCCGCTCGAAAAACGCCACTGGTTGAGCCTCGAACTTGTCGGGCAAGCGGGCGCCTGCCAGGCGCTCGGCCGCAATGACCGGCGGCAGGTCAAACCAGATGGTGCAGTGCGGCTGGATCAGCTTTTGCTCATCATGCCCGCCCTGCACCCAGCGCTCGAGCTGCCCGAGCACCCGCTGGTCGAAATCGCGCCCATGGCCTTGGTAGGCAAAGGTGGCGTCGGTGAATCGGTCACACAGCACGACCTCGCCCCGCGCCAAGGCCGGCAGGATCACCGCTTGCAGATGGTCGCGCCGAGCCGCAAAAATCAGCAGGGCCTCGGTCAGCGCGTCCATGGGCTGGTGCAGGATCAGCTCGCGCAGCTGCTCGGCCAGCGCGGTGCCGCCGGGCTCGCGGGTCTGCGTGACCACGCGTCCGCTGTCCCGAAAGGCCTGGGCGAGGCGGCCCAGATGGGTCGACTTGCCGGCGCCGTCGATGCCTTCAAAACTGATGAACAAACCGCTGCTCAAACTCACGATGACCTGGGGGCTTCAGCGCCCGCGTATGTAGCGGTTGACCGCTCGATTGTGTTCATCAAGTGTCGCACTGAACTGGCTGCTGCCGTCGCCACGCGCCACGAAATACAGGGCCGGCGTGTGCGCAGGCTGCACGGCGGCGAGCAAGGCGGCCTTGCCCGGCATGGCAATTGGGGTCGGCGGCAAGCCGCTGCGGGTGTAGGTGTTGTAGGGCGTGTCGGCCAGCAGGTCGCGCTTGCGCAAATCGCCGTCAAACCGCTCGCCCAGACCGTAGATGACCGTTGGGTCGGTCTGCAAGCGCATGCCGATC
>JBILGP010000399.1:0-2980 GCA_044350985.1 Polaromonas sp.
TCGCCCACCAAATTCTCGACGGGCACCTCGACGTTGTCGAACCAGACCTCGTTGACCTCGCACTGGCCATCGAGCAGCCGGATCGGCCGCACCGTGATGCCGGGCGACTTCATGTCGATCAGCAGGAAAGAAATGCCCGTTTGCGGCTTGCCCGTGCTGGAGGTTCGCACCAGGCAGAAGATCCAGTCGCCATACTGCCCCAAGGTGGTCCAGGTCTTTTGCCCGTTGACCCGGTAGTGGTCGCCGTGGCGCTCGGCCCGCGTCTTGAGCGAGGCCAGGTCCGAGCCCGAGCCGGGTTCGCTGTAGCCCTGGCTCCACCAGACCTCGCCGCTGGCGATGCCGGGCAAAAAGCGTTGCTGCTGCTCGGCGTTGCCAAAGGCCATGATCACCGGGGCCACCATCACCGGCCCAAAGGGCACGATGCGCGGCGCGCCGGCCATGGCGCATTCTTCCTCGAACAGGTGTTTTTGCACCGCGTTCCAGCAGGGCCCGCCAAACTCCCTGGGCCAGCCGTAGCCGAGCCAGCCCTTGCGCCCCAGGATGCGGGCCCAGGCCTGCATGTCGTCGCGGCTCAGGTGCAGCGCGTTGTGCACTTTGTGGGCAATCGCAGGCGGCAGGTGCTCGCGCACCCAGGCGCGGATGTCTTGCCGGAACTGTTCTTCTTCTGCGGTAAACGCGAGATCCATGGTCTGAGCTCTCCTGTGCAGGCGATCAAGGGCTGGACCCGGTTTTTAGCACGATCGTGCGGCTGATCCAGCCTGCGGGGTGATGTGCCCGGCATGCGCCAGGGGCGCAGCCGCGGGCGCACCTCTAAACTTGATGCATGTCTGCAGCCGATTCGCCGGGAAGTTCCATTAAGCGCATTGTCATCCTGATTTCTGGCAACGGTTCCAATATGCAGGCCGTGATCGAGGCGGCCGCGCGTGAAGACTGGCCAGGCCGCCTGGGCGCCCGCGTGGTGGCCGTGATCAGCAACAAGCCCGAGGCCGCAGGCCTGGGCCTGGCGCAGCAGGCGGGCATCGCCACCGAGGTGCTCGACCACAGGGGCTATGACAGCCGTGAGGCTTTTGATGCGGCCCTGATGCAAGCCATCGACCGCCACGCGCCCACTCTGGTGCTGCTGGCCGGCTTCATGCGCATCCTGACGCCGGGCTTTGTGCGGCACTACGAGGGCCGATTGGTCAACATCCACCCGTCGCTGTTGCCCGCGTTTCCCGGTCTGCACACCCACCGCCGCGCCATCGAGGCCGGCTGCGCGCAGGCCGGCGCCACCGTGCACTGGGTCACGCCTGAACTGGACCACGGCCCCATCTTGGCGCAGGCTGCAGTGCCGGTGTTGCCAGGCGACACAGAGCAAACCCTGGCCGCGCGCGTGCTCGAGCAGGAGCACCGCATCTATCCGCAAGCGGTGCGACAACTGTTAATAAATTTGTACTGACTTGTTTGCTGCTTTGCGTGGCGGGAAGTCGAATTTCTGATTCAAAATGCTTCGGTTTCTTCGATTGGCGCTGGGCCGCGATAGCTCGCTCAGCGATTGATCTCGTTGGCTCGGGCGATTTGATGTCTGCTTGTTTTTAGAGGGGCCTGCATGACTGAGTCACTGCCTGCTGTGCACGATGAAGTTGTCAAAGGGCTGCATGCCGAACTGCGTGGACTCATCGTCAGCAGTCGCCAGCGTTAGGCTGGCGCTGTCAACGCCGAGCTGACCCGCCTGTACTGGAGCTTGGGGCAGCGCCTGGCCACCGAGGTGCTGGGCGGTGAACGTGCGCAATATGGCAGCCAGCTCATGTCCCGCTTGGGTCGCCAGTTGGCTGAGGAATTTGGACGTGGTTTTGAGGTCAAGAATCTGCTGCGCATGGTGCAGTTTGCTACGGCCTTCCCGCAGGCCGAGATTGTCGCGACGCTGTCGCGACAATTGAGCTGGAGTCATGTGGTGGTCTTGCTGCCTGTCAAGCGACCGTCCGCGCGCAGTTTTTATGCCCAGCAGTGCGTCGAACAACGCTGGAGCGTGCGCGAGCTGCGCCAGCAGATCGAGCGCAAAGCCTTCGAGCGCGCCGAGATTGCGAGCGCTCAATCCCCCGCGCTGCCTGCGCCAGACAGCGAATCGCCCGGGCTCGTCTTCAAAGATCCCTACTTTCTGGACTTTTTGGGCCTGCGCCAGGGCCACGACGAGGCCGATCTGGGGGCCGCCATCCTGCGTCAGCTTGAGGCCTTTATCTTGGAACTGGGCCGGGGCTTTGCCTTTTTGGAGCGGCAAAAGCGTATGGTCATTGATGGCGAAGACTTTTACCTCGATCTGCTGTTCTTCCACCGCCGCTTGCGCCGGCTGGTGGCCGTTAAATTGAAGCTCGGCCGCTTCAAGGCCGCGCACAAAGGCCAGATGGAGCTCTACCTGGCCTGGTTGAACCAGCACGAACGGCAGCCCGGTGAAGAGCCGCCGATCGGCCTGATCTTGTGCGCCGAAGCCAGCCGCGAGCAGGTGGAACTGCTGCAAATGCAGCAAGATGGCATTACCGTTGCCGAATACTGGACCGAGCTGCCACCCAAGGCCGAACTCGAACGCCAGCTGCACCAGGCGCTGCAAGAAGCGCGTGAGCGATTGGCGCGGCGAGGGGTGTTGTGGGAAGGCGCTGAGGACGCGTCAGCTCAGTGAGCGGCGACTCACCCGCCTCACATCTTGGCCTGAAACACCAGCCCCGCGTGCTCGCGCAGCGCGTGGAACTTGATCTTGGGCCACTGCTGCTCCACCGCACGCAGCGTGGCGCTGTGGTCGACCAGCAGGGTGGGCGCGTCGACTGCGTCGAGTGCCACCCGGTGCGCGTTGGCGTCGATGAATTTCTTGAGCTCGTTGGCATCGTCTGAAGTGACCCAGCGCGCCAGGTTGAAGGCGCTGCCGCTGATGCGGGCCTTGACGCCGTATTCGTGTTCGAGCCGGTGCGCCACCACCTCGAACTGCAGCTGACCGACGGCGCCCAGCAGC
>JBILGP010000400.1:0-2968 GCA_044350985.1 Polaromonas sp.
CCTGGCAGAGCACGGCGTGATTGTGGAGAAGACGGGCCTCTACAGCTTCTTCATCATGTTCACCATCGGCATCACCAAGGGCCGATGGAACACCTTGCTGACGGCCCTGCAACAGTTCAAGGATGACTACGCCAAGAATCAGCCGATGTGGCGCATCTTGCCCGAGTTCTGCCAGAAGTACCCGCGCTACGAGCGCATGGGTTTGGCCGACTTGTGCCAGCATGTGCACGAGCTCTACGCCAAGTACGACATCGCCCGCCTGACCACCGAGGTGTACTTGAGCGACCTGACGCCGGCCATGACGCCCAGCGATGCCTATGCACACATCGCCCACCGCAAGACGGAGCGGGTCGAGATCGACCAGCTCGAAGGGCGGGTCACGGTCGGCTTGGTCACGCCTTACCCACCGGGCATTCCGCTGCTGGTGCCCGGCGAGGTGTTCAACCGCAAGATCGTCGACTACCTCAAGTTCGCCCGCGAGTTCAATGCCCAGTGCCCTGGCTTCGAAACCGATATCCATGGTCTGGTTGAAGAAGTCGATGCAAGCGGCAAGATGCGCTACTGCGCCGATTGCGTGAGGCTCTAGGGCAGGGCGGCTGCAGCCAAAGATATGGATTGCCACGGCGCTGCGCGCCTCGCAATGACGAAAGGGGCGGTCATTGCGCCTGCGTCCTGCCGGGCGGCGCCGCGTCATTGCGTCTCGGCCCTGTCGTTGGGACCGGGTCCTGTCATGCGCCCCTGGCCTGTCATTGCGAGGAACGAAGCAATCCATTGCGGCGCTCACACGGGCACATGGATTGCCACGGCGCTGCGCGCCTCGCAATGACGAGATTGCGGCCGCGCCTTGCAATGACGCAATCGAGGGCGCCTCGCTGTGACGGAGAGCCGCATCGCCGCGAGGGCGCGGCTCCCACAGGTTGACACCGGGCATGCGGCCCCGTCGGTACAATTTGCGGCTTTCCCGCCTGTCAAGGCCACTGCCTTGAACCTACGCCTTGCCCCTGGGGCACAGCCACCCGTGACCTTGCACCTGACTTTTTTTGAGGGCGATGCGCCGGGCATCAACGCCCTGAGTGATTTTCGCGCCCAGCAACTGTTGCCTGCCTTGCAGGCCATCCACGATCGAATCACGGGCATCCATGCACGCTTTGTGCATCTGGTGGCTTCCCAAGATTCGCTCAAGCCCGCTGAGCGCGAGCAGTTGGACCGGCTCCTGACTTACGGCGACCCCTGTCCACCGCTGCCCGATGCGTCCGCCGCCGTGCTGGTGGTCACGCCCCGTGTGGGCACCGTGTCACCTTGGGCGTCCAAGGCCACCGACATTGCCCACAATTGCGGCCTGCCCATCCGCCGGGTCGAGCGCATCACCGAATACCGCTTGAGCTTCAAAAGCAGTTTGCTCAGCAAACCCAGCCTGAGCGCCGAGCAGCGCGAGCAGGTGGCCGCCTTGCTGCACGACCGCATGACCGAAAGCGTGCTGACAGGGCGCGAGCAGGCGCGGTCCTTGTTCACCGAGCTGCAGAGTCAGCCCATGCAGCAAGTCGATGTGCAGGGCGGCGGCAAGGCCGCGCTGCAGGCGGCCAACCGGCAGTTTGGCTTGGCCTTGGCCGACGACGAAATCGACTACCTGGTCGACGCCTTCACCACGCTCGGGCGCAACCCGACCGATGTCGAGCTGATGATGTTTGCGCAGGCCAACAGCGAGCACTGCCGGCACAAGATCTTCAATGCCAACTTCGTGATCGATGGCGTCGAGCAGGACAAGAGCCTGTTTGCCATGATCCGCCACACCGAGCAGTTGAACCCCCAGCACACCGTGGTGGCCTACGCCGACAACGCCTCCATCATGCAGGGCCGCACTCAGCAGCGCTTTGCGGCGATCGCGGGGCAAGGCCTGCCGCTGTACCAGGCGCAGGAGCAGCTCACCCATGTGCTGATGAAGGTCGAGACGCACAACCACCCGACCGCGATTTCGCCGTTTCCGGGCGCATCGACCGGCGCTGGCGGCGAGATTCGCGACGAGGGCGCCACCGGCCGGGGCTCGAGGCCCAAGGCAGGCCTGACCGGCTTTACCGTCTCGCGCCTGTTCGATGCCCGCTATGGCAAGCCCGAGCACATGGCCAGCGCCTTGCAGATCATGACCGAAGGCCCGCTCGGCGGCGCAGCGTTCAACAACGAATTCGGCCGCCCCAATCTGGCGGGCTATTTCCGAGAGTACGAGCAGACGGTGGCCGGGCAGCGTTGGGGCTATCACAAGCCCATCATGATTGCTGGCGGCCTGGGCGCGATCGACGCGCGGCTGACGCACAAGGTGCGCTTCGGTCCAGGCAGCTTGCTGATTCAGCTCGGCGGTCCGGGCATGCGCATCGGCATGGGCGGCAGTGCCGCCAGCTCCATGGCTTCGGGCGTGAATGCGGCCGAGCTGGACTTTGATTCGGTCCAGCGTGGCAACCCCGAGATCGAGCGGCGCGCGCAGGAGGTCATCAACCGCTGCGCCGAACTGGGCCCAGACAACCCGATTCTGGCGATTCACGACGTGGGTGCAGGCGGTCTGTCCAATGCCTTTCCTGAGCTGGTCAACGATGCAGGACAGGGCGCTCGCTTTGACCTGCGCGCCGTGCCGCTCGAAGAAAGCGGCTTGAGCCCGAAGGAGATCTGGAGCAACGAGAGCCAGGAGCGTTATGTGCTGGCGATTGCGCCCGAGTCCTTGCCCAAGTTCCAGGCGTTTTGCGAGCGCGAGCGCTGCCCCTTTGCGGTGATCGGCGTGGTCACCGAAGACAAGCAGTTGCAGGTGCTCGACGGGCAAGGCCCGAGGCCGGTCGACATGCCCATGAACGTGCTGCTGGGCAAGCCACCCAAAATGCAGCGCGACGTGCAGCGCATCGCGCCCGAGCTCAAGCCACTGGACTTGACCGGATTGGACTTACAGGACTGCGTGATCAAGGTGCTGTCGCACCCCACGGTGGCG
>JBILGP010000025.1:0-10061 GCA_044350985.1 Polaromonas sp.
CATCTTTGCGCTCGGTGACTGCGCGGCTTGCCCGTGCTCGGACGCTGACGGCGGACGCGCCGGCATCGTTCCGCCGCGGGCCCAGGCCGCGCATCAGCAGGCCACCCACATGCTCGGGCAGATCAAGCGCCGCTTTGCCAATCGGCCCCTCAAGCCCTACCGCTACAGAGACTTCGGCTCCCTGGTGTCGCTGGGCAAATTCAGCACCGTGGGCAATATGATGGGCGGGCTGATCGGAAAAAACCTCATGATTGAAGGTTACTTCGCCAAGCTCATGTACCTGTCGCTGTACAAGCTGCACGAACTGGCCATCCACGGCGCCATTAAAACCACGCTCTACACCCTGGCGCGAATGATCACCAAGCAAACCAATCCGACGGTCAAGTTGCACTGAGCACAGCCTGGCGGGCGCCGCCGCAACACAGCTCGAGTCCCAAGGCCTCGGGAAAGGCCTCGGGAAAGCCCTGCACCCCCCCGATGACGAGAATGGACTTTGTGCAGACCTCGCCTAGGCCGGGCCAACCTTGCGAACTTGCTCGAGCTTATTTTGAAGCGCCGGCGCCAGCTGCACCATCTGCGGCGCGTCAGGAACGACGCAGCCAGTGACGCAGCAGCGACCGGGCTGACGGTTGCGGGTGATCTTGCGGGTGGCGTCGGCAAGAATGCCGCGGTCGAGCAAACGCTCGACCAGATCGACCTTGTTGCCCAGCGGGTAGCGGCGAAAGATCTCCATCTTCATCGCCTCCGGCGAGCCGCCCCCATGCAGGCTGATGACCGAATACCAGCCAGCCTGGTAGGAGGCCGTCAGGTCTTCCATAAAGCGCGCCGCCTCGATGCGTTTTTCATAGGGAATGTCTGAGCGTGCGGTGAGCACTTCCGACAGGCGACCAGCGGTGGCCGGGTTGTGGTCTTCGTCAGGGCCAGGCAGGGTGACGATCAGGCCGCCCGAGACATGGTGCGCGTGCGGTGCATGTCGTAGATCTGCGTGGCCAGCAGGAGCTTGCCGATATTGGCTAACACAGCCTCGGGGGCGAACACGCCCGATTGATCGGCTTGCCCGTACACCGAGGAGGCCACGCCGCAGGCGTAAAAGCCTTCGACGATCTTGATCAGCTCGACCATCTGCTCGCGCAGGTTGTCGGCGCGGTCAAGGTCGATCCCGTTGGCCTCGGTCATCAAGGCGCCTGCACCAATGAGCAGATCACCAAAGCCGGCAAGTGCAGCAATGCAGGTGTGGCGGTGATGGGTGGCGTAGGAGTAGGTCAGCAGGCCCGAGTGCTGCCACTGGCCGGCCAGGAAGACACGGTCCCAGGGCACAAAGACGTTCTCGAACAGGCAGACGCCTGTGCTTTGACCGAAGTTGGCGCTGAACTTGGCTGCCGATTCGCCCGGCCGACCTGCAGGCCGCGCAACGATGGTCAGGCCTTGGGCGTCGATGGGGACGGCGCAGCAGACGGCGAAATCGCGGTCAAGCTCGGTCATGTTGCGGCAGGGCATGACCAGCAGCTCATGCACATAAGGCGCGCCGGTGACGATGGCTTTGACGCCGCAGATCACGATGCCGTCCTTGCGGCGCTCAACGATGCGCAGATAGCTGTCGGGCACCGATTGCGCATGCGGCCGCAGCGAACGGTCGCCCTTGGCGTCGGTCATGGCCACGCCCAGCGTCAGATCCTGGTCGTGGACATGCTCGATATAGGCCTGCAGCGTCGCATGGTAGGAGGTCCCCGCCTCGGCATCACAGCGCGCCGTGGCCTGATAGATGCCGGCCAAGGCGTCGCCGGCCAGATAGCGCTAGGCGCAGCCGGTCTCCTGGCAGACCAAGCGCACCGCCTCCAGCTTGTTGAGCAGATCCTGCGTGCTGCGGGGAATGCCGAGCATGCGGTTGATGGTTCAGCCACCGACCTGCATGCGCATGACATCGGCCAGCGCCTCATCGAGCGCAAGCTCGTAGGTCTTGGCAATCGCGTTGACCCCAGGCGCAAGCGCTGGATCGTCGGCCACCGACTCAACCCGGCGGCCATCGACGTAGACGGTTGGCTTGTAGCGGCGCAGCGAAGCGCGGTAATCGTCAGCGGACATCAACATGCAGCCCCTCCTTTTGAGCGCCCTGGCCCCAGCCATGCCGACCTCAGCGCCCAGGCGCGCGAACGCTTCGGTTATTGTGCCAGTCGAGCCAGTCGAGTCAGACCGCCCGAGGATCGCAAGACTCGTACGCCGCAGACCACAGGGCTGACCCCAGGATTGAGAAAGGAGATCCTGAGTCAAAGAGATCGTGCGATACCCGCAGGGACAGGAGATCCAAGAGACAAAAAAACCCACCGACCCCGAAAGATCGGTGGGCTCATTGTTTTCATTGCAACGAGGTGCCCAACCGCGCACATCACCGACGCTGACAGGCCAAGCCTAGTGGGCCCCGCTCATCAAGCCGCTCGATGAGGCAAGCGACCAGTACTCAAGCGGCCAGTATTCAATCGGCCAGCGCTCAGTCGGCCTTGAAACCGGACGCCTTCACGGTGGGCTCCCAGAATGCACGCAAGGCACGGTTGCGCTGCTGCGCCTCGGCGGGCGTGCTGGCTCGCGCCATGAAGTTCAGGCCTGCAATCCTGTCGCGCAGCTGCTTGTCGCTCAGCGCCGTCGCAATTGCAGCGCTCCATTTCTGCACCACGGGAGCCGGTGTGTTCCTGGGCAGGCAGACCGAAAAGATCGACGATGCGGTCAAATTCTTGTAGCCCAGCTCGGCGAAGGTGGGCACATCGGGCAGCAGCTGCGAACGCTGTTCGCCGGACAGGCCCAAGACACGGATCCTGCCGGCCTTGTGGTGTTCGACAAAGTCACCTACATACGCGATGCCCGAACTGAACTGATTGCCAAGCAGGCCTGGCATCATGGCTGCGGCGCCGGAAAACGGCACGTCGGTGATCTTGGCGCCAAACTCCCTGCCAATCATCAAGCCAAGCAGGTAGGTCGGCCCGCCCAGGGCGCCGTGGCCGAAGTTCGCCTGGCTCGGGTTTTCCTTGATCCAGCTCACGTACTGGGCCAAGGTCTTGGCTGGCGAGGCAGCAGGCACAGCCAGGGCCATCGACGACTCGGCGACCGTCGATGCAACGACCAGGTCCAGCTCGGGATCGTAGTTGAGCTTCTGATAAACCAGCGGATAGATGGTACTGAAGAAATCGGGACACATCATGGCCACGCTGCCGTCGGCAGGCATGGTCTTGAGCAGATCGATCGCGATCCTGCCGCCCGCGCCGGGCTTGTTGTCGACGATCACGGTCTGGCCCAGCGGCTCGCGCAGTCTTTCGGCCAACATGCGCGCGATTGCATCGAGCGTGCCGCCCGGCGCAAAGCCGACCAGGATCTTGAGGGGCTGCTGCGTTCCCTGGGCCTGGACCCCCGAGACTGTGGCGGCGGCAATTGCGGTACCGACGGCAAGGGCCCGCACGAAGTTCTTCAAAAATGGCATTCCTGCTCCTAAGTTAACCAGAGCGCTCATTAAACAATATGTCCGGACAAATGTAAATGCGTAGAAATTCGCGGAATCACTTGCCGCGCAGCTTGTGGTCGACCCATAATTTAGAGGGGCATGGCTTGCCCCGAGTGCCTGAAAGTGCAACCATGCTTTACCCCCTGCTTGCGGCCCAAGAGATCGGCCCTCCCCTGCGCGAAAAAATTGCGACCATCGAGTCCCTTGGGGGCGATGCGCGCTTTTTCCAGTTCGCCGCGCATGCACCGCATGTGGTGCAGCTGTACTGGGTGCAGTTCTATCAAGAAGTGTTCTTCAAGGGCGTGCTGCCCGTGCGCCTGAAAGAGATCGCCCGCCTGCGACTGGCTGCGCTCAACGGCTGCTCGTTCTGCCAAGCCGGCGACAGGGCTTCGGCCATGGCCAACGGCGTGACCGAGGCCGAGGTTGAGGCGATCTTTGGTGATGACGGGCAGTGCCCAAGTTTCTCGACCGCAGAACAAGCCGCCTCCGATGCCGCCAGCCGGATGTCGAACTTCGACAGCGAAGGCATCCTCGGCGATGCGCTGCAGGCGCGCCTGGTGCAGCAGTTCACCGCCGAGGAGCTCGTCGAGCTGTTCGCAGTCATTGGCATCCTTACCGGAATGGCCCGCATGCTGCTTGCCGCGGGCTTCATCTCCCGGTCCTGCGAGATCAGCCCTCAGGGGTGACCGGGGGGCCGGCCCCGAAACTTCCTTGCACGCTTAGGACAGCTGGCGCTATCGCGCCCCCAGCAGGACGCGCCTTTTTTGATTGTCGGGCTTGAGTGGGCCTCGGGCAAAAGCCGGAAAATCAAGTCACGCACAGGCACAGCGAGCGTCGCTACCCGGCACTGGACAAGACCCATCAGGCACGCGAGTTGACTGTTACCTTCACCCTCAGGCAAAGCGGCACATTGATTCGGGTGATTTCAGCTCGCGACCAACATCGCAGACAGAGGCATTTGCATGAGCACGCCAAGCAGTAAGAGCAAGCCCCCGCCCCAAGTTCCGCTCGGAGGCTAAAGAGCGGGAGTTCTGGGAGTCAAAAGACAACGCCGCGACCGCGTACTTTGACTCCGCCAAAACGGTGGCCCCAAAGTTTAAAAGCCTCAAGCCATCCACCACGAGCATTTCATTGCGACTGTGAGACAGTCTCATCGATGGGCTTGGACAACAAGCGAACAAGCTGGACGCGCCCTACCAGTCGTTGATGAAAGTCTGGCTGAACGAAAAACTGCGTGAGGTCAACGGCTAAACCCTTGCCGCCTCCCGGCGAAGACAGAACCGCTAAGGAAAAAGCCCACCGACCTTGGAAGATTAGTGGGCTTCAATCCATGAATCATGGTCGGGGTGAGAGGATTCGAACCTCCGGCCTCTACGTCCCGAACGCACCAAATACTGCAAAATACTGTTTAAAATCAACAGGTTGTGTGGGTTGTAGTTTAGTTTGTAGTATACCTTGTAGGCAACTTTTACCAAAGAAAAAGCTGCACACAAAAATAAATCTTCATTCACAAACGTGCCAAAAATTCAGCATATCAGCCTCTACGTTGAAAAACAAGTGTTTGACATGCAACTAGGCACAAGGTTAGGTGCGCCTCGTGCCTAATGTATATCAAACATACATTGGCTTAAACGAATGTGAACTACAGAGACATGCCACCAGCAGCTGCCCTAAGTGTTGGCTTGGGCTTGACTGGCAGCATGTGCTGAGGTAATGTCCCAACGCGTGGTGTAAGTCCACAGCCCGGACAGGCTGAGTTACACCACGCGTTGGGACATTACCGCACGCACTGTTTTGGAAGCAGTGGCTTTAGTTGCCACGCACACACTCCACAGCTACGCAGCAAGTATTCTTGTGCGCAGTGCAGTTAAAAACAAAAGAAAGTATTTTTTGAAAACCAAGCATTTGTAGTTTAGTCTATACCCAACTACAAATATTAGCAACCACTATCGTTAAAAGCGTTGCTGCTGCTCAAAAAAATGGTCGGGGTGAGAGGATTCGAACCTCCGGCCTCTACGTCCCGAACGTAGCGCTCTACCAGGCTAAGCTACACCCCGAAAACAGCCCGCAAGTGTAGCAAAGCCAGACTGGGCGTCACGTTGAGTGGTGCCGAGCAAGCCGGACCTGTCGGGCTTGAGCACGCCATTGCCTGACCGGCCAACACAGGGTTTGCGCCCGTTCAGATGGGCCATGCGATGCAGCCCCTGTCTCGTCCTGGCAAGGCCGCAGGCCGGCGCATCCCCTGTCTTCGTTCAACGGCTGATGGATCGCGTTTGTCCGCGACGACGGGGGTGACACAACAACCGGCGCGGGGGCGTGAACGTCAAGCCAGCGACTTGCCCCTTCACGAAATAGGCCACCGCTGTGGCCCAAGCTCAACCGGATCGCCCCATCTCTAGAATGCTGCCGCCTCGATACCGGTTGCATACGCTGCAGCGCCGGCCGATCTGGCCTTTGCGCGTGCGACCCTAGACCACCCAAAAAAGCAAGGAGACTTTCAAGATGTTGACATCCACACGCCGACAAGCCCTGGCGGCCTGCCTGACCGGCCTGATGCTGGCCCCGCTGGGCGCGGCAGCTCAGGACTGGCCGAGCAAGCCGATTCGACTGGTCATCAATTTCGCTCCGGGCAGCTCGCCCGACGTGCTCGGGCGTGCGGTGGCCACGCCCCTGTCGCAGGCGCTTGGTGTACCGGTGGTGGTAGAAAACCGCAGTGGTGCAGGCGGCCTGGTCGGCGCTGACGCGGTGGCCAAAGCCCCGGGTGACGGCTACACCCTGCTCATGGCCGCAGGCAGCACCATGGTGGTGGTGCCCACACTGACCGCCAAGATGCCCTACGACCCCAACAAGGACTTGCTGCCGGTGGCCGCAACTGCGCGTCTGGAGTTGTTTCTGGTGGTGCGCTCGAACTCGAACTTCAACACTTTTGCGGATCTGCAAAAGTTTGCCAAGGCCAACCCGGGCAAACTGAGCTACGGCAGCCCCGGCAATGGCTCGACGCCGCACATCGGTGCAGAAATGCTCAAGAGCATGGCCGGCATCTTCGCCCTGCACATCCCCTATCGCGGCTCGGCTCCGGCGCTGCAGGATCTGCTGGCCGGCAACTTGGACTTCTTCCTCGACCCCGGCATCGCCGCGCCGCACATCAAATCCGGCGCACTGCGCCTGCTGGCCGTGGGCAGCACCAAACGCTCCTTCCTTTACCCGGACACCCCGACCCTCAATGAGCTGGGCCTCAAAGGTTATGACGGCGGCTCGACGCACAGCTTTTATGTGCCTGCCGGTACGCCGGCAGGGGTGATCGAGCGGCTGAACCGCGAAATCAACCGCATCTTGGTCACGCCCGCGGTCACTCAGGTCATTCGCAACCTGGGCGCCGAACCCACCCCGATGACGCCCGCGCAGCTGACGGCCCTCAATGCCGCCGACACGCGCCGCTACGCGGCCATCATCAAAGAAAAGGGCATCAGGGGGGACTGAGACCGGTGAGCGAAGTCTTCGAGCGAAGACTTCGGGCCAAGCCTTCAAGCGAAGGCGAGCCGATCTCAACTGTCGACGCGCGGCAGACGCAGGGGCAAGGCCCCCGGTCTGTGGCGCCTGCCCGCGGCGGCCAAATCCTTGCGCTCAGCCGCTGCGGACTCTCGAGGATCAGGAGTCGGCCTTGAAGCCCAAGGCCTGCACCAGGCGGCGCGCCATATCGGAGTCGGTGGCCAGGCGGCGCACATGGTCGGCTGCCGTGCTGGCCTCGAGGTTGGCAGCCAGAGGCGTGAGGAAGTCACGAATGTCTTGCTGGCCCATGGCGGCACGCAGCGCGCTGTTGAGGTTGTCCTTGACGGCGTCGCTGGCAGCAGCCGGCGCAAAAAAGCCGAACCACTCCCGCACGACCAACTCGCCAAAACCCTGCTCACGGTAGGTGGCCACGTCAGGGGTGTAGACCGAGCGGTCGGGGCCGGAGGTGGCCAAGATACGGGCCTTGCCAGACTTGTGGTGCTGCACCCAGTCGCCCAGGGGCGACGACATGCCCGCCAACTGCCCGCCGAGCACCTGGGGGATGGCCGGCCCGGAGCCCGGAAAGGGGACATTGGTGATCTGAAAGCTGCCCAGCATGGCCAGACGGCCAGCCAGCAGGTGCGGCATGGAGCCAGCGGCTGGGTTACCGATGCCGGCCTTGCCGGGATTGGCCTTGGCCCATTCGACGAAATCGCGCACATTCTTGACCGACTCGGGCACTGCCGGGCCGACCACAAAAGCATGGTCGGTCGAGTGACCGATGCCGATCGGGGCCACATCGGACTGGGTGTAGTTGAGCTTGGAGTAAGAGTGCGGGTAAATCGTCAGCATGGACGCGGGCGAGTACAAGATGTGCGCGCCATCGGGCGCGGCGCTCTTGAGCGTCATCACGCCGATCTGGCCACCCGCACCGGGCTTGTTATCAATGATGACGTTGTTGGCATAGGTGCCACGCAGCTTTTCGCCCACCCGGCGGGCAAAGGCGTCGGTGGTGCCGCCCGGGGGAAAGCCCACGATGATGCGCAGGGTCTCGACGCGGCTTTGGGCGCGCGCTTGCAGGTGGCCCACACCCAGCAAGCTGGCTGCGGCGCCTTGAATCAGTTGTCGGCGGGTGGTCATATCAGGTAACTCCTGGCTCAGCGGGCGCTGAGGTTGAACAATGAAGCGCTGGATTTGACCACCAGCGGCCCCACCATCAGGCCTAGGTTTTCACCGATTCCCCGGTCCGCGCTAGGGATATGTTCGCTGCAAACCGCGCGCGGCTCGGGGGGCGCTCGCTCGAGGAGCCCCTAGATAGGGCCGCTCAGCAGACGCGCCGAGCGATGCGTGCGATCGGGGAGTCGGCTTCGATGTCGTGCCAATCACGCAGCATGCCGCGCTTTTGCACCTCGGCCCCGCCCATCATGGCGCCGCTGTAGTAGGTCATGTGGACCAGCCGGGCCAAGCGCGCCTTGCAGTTGATCTGCACCTGGGCGCGCATCGAGCGGTAGTTCGCGCCTTCGGCACCTTCTTGCACATTGCGGTAGTCCAGCACGGTCCAAGCAACCTTGGTTGAGCCCTGCGTGGTGATGGACTGGGTATCGATGTAGTACATGCCCTGCTCGCTCAGCAGCACCGCCTCCCACCGCTGGGCAGCGCCAGGGGCCGCGCCCGAGGCCAGCAGCACGCCAGCGAGCATGGCCGCGCCCAGGGGCCCGGTCTTCATGCACGCCCCAGCATTGCGCTCAGGCGCGCCGCACCAGCAGCTGCGCAGCCAGATCGATCAGGGCTTGGCGGTGGGCGTTGTCAGGCAGACCCGAGAGCGCCGCAATCGCCCGCTCGGCCTCGGCGGCAGCCAGCAGGCGGGTGGTCTCGATGGCGCCGGTGCGCCGCACGATGGCCATAATGGCCTCGAGCTGATCGGTGCCACCTTCCTCGATGGCCTTGGCAATCAGCGCACGCTCGTCGGTTGCCGAGCGTGCCATGGCAATGATCAGCGGCAGCGTGGACTTGCCCTCGCGCAGGTCATCGCCCAAGTTCTTGCCCATCTGGGCCACTTCGCCGTCGTAATCGAGCACATCGTCGATGACCTGAAAGGCGGTGCCCAGAGCCTGCCCATATTCGGCGCAGCTGGCCTCGGTGGCGGCATCGCTGCCGGCCAAAATCGCTGCCAGCCGGGCACTGGCTTCGAACAGCTTGGCCGTCTTGGAGCGGATC
The DNA here is from genome assembly GCA_044350985.1 of Polaromonas sp. GTDB lineage: Bacteria > Pseudomonadota > Gammaproteobacteria > Burkholderiales > Burkholderiaceae_C > Polaromonas. The sequence goes on from JBILGP010000025.1 coordinate 9,194, forward strand.
ACATGCAGGTATTGGGCCTCGGTCAGGGAGGCATCGTGCATGTTCATCAGCTGCTGCACCTCGCCCTCGGCAATCACATTGGTCGCCTCAGAAAGCACCTCCATGACGCGCATGTTCTGGGCCAGCACCATCATCTGAAAGGCGCGCGAGTAAAGGAAGTCGCCGACCAAGACGCTGGCCGGGTTGCCGAAAGCCTCGTTGGCCGTCGGCCTTCCCCGCCGCAGGGTCGACTCATCGACCACGTCATCGTGCAGCAAGGTGGCCGTGTGGATAAATTCAACCACGGCCGCCAGATTCAGGCGCTGCTCATGGCCGCAGCCGAGCGCGCCGCACATCAGCAAAAGCAGGGCCGGCCGCAGCCGTTTGCCGCCGGCGGCCACGATGTAGCGCGAGACCTGCCCGACCATCGGCACCTCGGACGCCAGGCGTTGCTCGATCACGGCATCCATGGCTCGCATGTCCTGGGCAACCAGGGCAAGGGCGGCGGCGGTGCTGGAAGGGACAGCGGACAAAGTACCGGTTCCAAAAAGTAACAAATGCTGAAAATCAGAGGAATTATAGGGACAGACCCCGAGTCAACTGGGCCAAGCCCCCCCGCAAAGCACGGACTGATCGTGTGACCGGATCTCCCGGCCGAGGGACGGAAGCATCGGACTGACGGGCGCAACCAGGGGCCTTGCCTGGACAGGCTGGCAGGAGGGCCGCTATAATGGAGGGCTTTTCTTGGCGGCAAATGGGCTGCCTGAAAGCTTTCTTTCGAAGAGGTCTTACATGTACGCGGTCATAAAAACCGGTGGCAAGCAATACAAAGTTGCTGCTGGCGAAAAAATTAAAGTAGAACAGATTGCTGCGGACGTAGGCCAAGAGA
>JBILGP010000026.1:0-10045 GCA_044350985.1 Polaromonas sp.
GTTGTTGTCCACGCCGAAGTGACTAAAGTGCTTGTTGCCCCGTGCCTCCGCTTGCGCCTGGATGAGCTTCATCTCCCGGCGGTTGTAGCGGTGAAAGCTGTCGCCTTCAATGATGGCCGCCTTCACACCCTCGCGCCGGAAGATGCCGGCAAAGGTGCGCATGACGGTGGACGTACCGGCGCCGCTGGAGCCGGTGATGGCGATGATGGGGTGGCGTTCTGACACGGTGTGGGCAGGCGGCTCAATGGCGAAACAGACTGCGTTCGGCAAACAGCGGCGCGTCGTCTTCGCGGCGCTGAGGCTGCGCATGATAGTGCTCGATGCGCTCGACTTCGCTGCGCGAGCCAAACACCAGGCCGATGCGCTGGTGCAGGCTCTCGGGCTGCACGCTGAGCACGGGCTGGCGACCGCTGCTGGCGCGCCCGCCGGCTTGCTCCATCAGAAAGCCGATCGGATTGGCCTCGTGCAGCAGCCGTATCCGCCCTGGCGTGCCTGGCTCACGGGTGTCGCGCGGGGACATGAACACACCGCCTCGCATCAAGATGCGGTGCGCCTCGGCCACGAGAGAGGCGATCCAGCGCATGTTGAAGTCCTTGCCCCGAGGACCGGTCTTGCCGGCCAGGCACTCGTCGACATAGCGCTTGACCGGTGCTTCCCAAAAGCGGGCGTTGGAGGCGTTGATCGCAAACTCCTGCGATTCGTTGGGCACCCGCAGATCTCGGTGGGTGAGCGTGAATTCGCCCAGGATGGGGTCCAGGGTAAAGCCGTGCACGCCGTTGCCCACGCTGAGCACCAGCATGGTGGCCGGGCCGTAAAGCGCGTAGCCGGCCGCTACTTGCCGTGCGCCTGCCTGCAGGAAATGGCGGGCGGTCAGCGGCTCGCCAGCAATCGCATCATCGGGCGCGCGCAGGATGCTAAAGATGCTGCCCACCGGGGCGTTGACATCGACGTTGGAGGAGCCGTCGAGTGGATCGAACACCAGCAGGTACTTGCCTCGGGGCAGCGGGTCGGCGATCGCGTAGGGCTCGCTCATCTGCTGCGAGACCATGCCCGCCAGATGGCCGTTGCGCTCGTTCATGCGCAAAAACAGCTCGTCGCTCAACCGGTCAAGCTTTTGAGGGCTCTGGGCCTGGTCGGTGACCCTTGTCGCATCTTGCGGCCGGTCCAGAAGGCCAGCCAGCTCGCCGTAGGCCACCGATTTGGCGATGGCTTTGCACGCCATCGCCACATCCAGCAGCAGGGCATTGAACTGGCCGCTGGCTTGCGGATAGCGGCGGCGCTCCTCGATCAGGAATTGGGTCAGCGTCGGGCTGGTGCGGGGCGTCAGGGACATGGTCGATCGGGTGTCGATGGGCGGTCAGGCTTGCAGGCGTGTGTAGCGATGCTGCGCATGCCAGGCTTTGAGCATGGCCGGGCTCACACCGGCCAGGCTGGGCAGCACCTTGAGCGCGCCGGCGAAGTCGTGCCCCTGAGTCCAGGCGGTGGGGGTGATCAAGGTCGCCAGGCCCGCGCCCAGAGCCGATTGCAGCCCGTTGGCGGAGTCCTCGAAGGCCAGGCATTGGGCGGGGGCAAGCCGCAGGCGGTTGAGTGTTTGCCGGTAGACCATGGGGTGAGGCTTTTTGCGCGGGGCCGTGGACGCGTCTTCGATGACGTGGAAGTGCTCGCGCCAGTCGACCCCGATGGCCCGGCGCAGCAAGTTCGCGATGTTGACTGGCGACGTGGTGGTGGCAATGGCCACGCGCAGGCCCGCGTTGGCCGCGGCGGACAGCAGGGCCAGCACACCCGGGCGCATCTGCACCTGACCGTCTTGCACCGCCTGCTCGTAGGCTGCGGTCTTGAGGTCATGGATGCGCGTCACGGTCTGCTCCATGGCGGTCAAATCGAGCACCCGCGGCTGGTCTTCCCGCTCGCGCCACCAGGCCTTGATGCGCTCCTTGCCGCCCGAGATTTGCAGCAGGCGGGTGTACAGCGCCTTGTCCCAGTGCCAGTCCAGCCCGAGTTGCGCAAAAGCATGGTTGAACGCGGCCAGATGGACCGATTCGGTATCGGCCAGGGTTCCGTCGACATCGAAGATCAGGGCTTTGAGCATGGCAATTCCTCACGAAGTGGATCGGTGGCAAAACCGTGGCTGGCCAGCAGGGCCTGCGGCAACAAAGAGTACAGGTCCTCGGTCGTCAAGCTCCGGTCGGCGCAGAGGCCACTGGCCGCGCGCCGCCGCTTGGCCACGACGCGAAAACGCGTCCCGGGCTTTGTTGCGTCGGTGTGAGTACTTTAAGACGTCGAGTAGATAAGGTAAATTAAAACATTCAATTTATTACATTAAGAAATAACTGAATGAAAAACGCCACCTTTCGCCAGCTCAGGGTCTTCAGTGAGGTGGCACGGCACCTGAGTTTCGTGCGCGCGGCCGAGTCCCTGCACCTGACGCCGCCGGCGGTGACCATGCAGGTCAAGGACCTCGAGGCGCATGTGGGCTTGCCCCTGTTTGAGCGACAGGGCAAAAAGGTCAGCCTGACCACGACGGGTGAGTACATGTTGGTCTATGCAAGGCGCATCCTGGCCACGGCCAAGGATGCCGAGGATGCCGCCTCGCGGCTGCGCCAGGCCGAATCGGGCCGCGTGATCATCGGCTTGGTCAGCACCGCCCAGTACTTCATGATGCGGCTGGTCGCCCAGTTTCGGCAGCGCCATCCTGGCCTGGAGGTGCAAATTGCCATCGGCAACCGCGATCAGTTGGTGCAGATGATCCAAAGCGGCGAGGTCGACATTGCGGCGATGGGACGACCGCCGGCCGACTCGATGATGCGCGCCGAGCCCTTTGCCGCCCATCCGCATGTGTTTGTGGCGCAGCCGGGTCACCCCTTGACCCAGCAGGACCGCATTTCGGCGGAGGAACTGCGGCCGTACGATTTCATTGTGCGCGAACCGGGCTCAGGCACCCGTGCGGCGATGCAGATGTTTTTTCAGGCCAGCCATGTCGAGCCGCGGCTGAAGATCCAGTTGCAAAGCAACGAGACCATCAAGCAGGCGGTGATGGCCGGCCTGGGCCTGGGGTTCTTGTCGCTGCACACCATCGGCCTGGAGTTGCGGCACGGGCTGATTGCCCAGCTCGACGTGCAGGGTGCGCCGGTGGTGCGGGCCTGGAACCTGGTGCATGCCCAGGGCAAATACCTCTCGCCGGCGGCCGAGGCCTTTCGCTACTACATGCTTGAGGGCGCCGAGGCCTACCTGGCAGCGCAGTTCGGCGCCTTCTGGCCCGCTCAGCGCTGAGCCTTCACCGGCCGCCCGCCTGTGTCACTGCGCATCTGCGCGATCAGTGCACCTCAGCAATCATTTCGATCTCGACGCAGGACCCGCGCGGGATGGCGACCACACCGAAAGCGCTGCGCGCATGCTCGCCGGCTGCGCCAAAGACTTGCGCGAGCAACTCGCTGCACCCGTTGGTCACCAGATGCTGTTCGTTGAAGTCGGGGGTCGAGCACACCAGGCTCATCAACTTGACGATGCGCTTGACGCTGCTCAGGTCTTTGCCCTGGCTGGCCAGGGCCGCGTGCAGAGTGCCCAGCAGCTCGATGCAGATGGAGCGCGCGGCCTGTTGGCCCTGCGCCGTGTCCATGGTCTGACCCAAGCGGCCCAGCCAGGGCTGGCCGTCGGCTTGCTTGGCGATGTGGCCGCTCAGAAAGATCAGCGATCCCGTCTGCACGTAGGGCACATAGGCCGCGGCTGGAACGCTCAGGGGAGGCAATTGGATGCCCAGTTTTTTCAGTTGCTCGTAGGGATGGGTCATGGTGAGGTCTTGGGTTGGCGTAAAAAATGTCCGGCTGTACGTTTTTGCGGTGCCGGTTCGGACAGCCGCTAAACTAGAGCGCACCGCAATTGTGCACGGCACTGGGTCGTGCATGAGGGTTCGCGTATGTGCCAGCCGGGCTCCCGGCTGGCCTCAGACATCCTAGCCTTGTGAACAAACTGCTGGCCCTGGCCCGACACATTGACGCCCTGAGCCGCGCCGCGGCCCTTGTGGCCATTTGGCTGGTGCTCATTTGCGCGCTGGTCTCGGCGGGCAATGCGCTGTCGCGCTACACCCTGGACTTGTCGTCCAACGCCTGGCTCGAGATGCAGTGGTACATGTTCGGCGCCACGGTCTTGCTGGGCGCGCCCCACCTGCTCAATAAAAACGGGCACATTCGGGTCGACCTGTTTTACGCCAAGCTCAATGATCGGCAGCGCGCCTGGCTCGATCTGGGCGGGTTGATCTTTTTCCTGCTGCCTTTCTCGTATTTCATGGTGCTCTACTCCTGGCCTTGGTTTGTGGAAGCCTGGCAGATCAACGAGATTTCTGCCAACGCGGGCGGGCTGGTGCGCTGGCCGGTCAAGCTTTTGCTGCCATTGGGTTTTGGTTTGCTCATCCTGCAGGGGCTGTCTGAAATCATCAAGCGCGTGGCCGCGCTGCGAGGTGATATTGCGCTGGACACCCACTACGAAAGGCCGCTGCAGTAGCCATGAACCCGATCGATTTCATGGCCCCGGCGATGTTCGCCGCCCTGGTGGTGTTTTTGCTGCTGGGTTTGCCGGTGGCGTTCTCGCTGGCCGCCCTTGGGCTGGCCTCGGGCCTGGTGGCCATCGAGCTGGGTTTTTTTCCGGCTCAATTCATGGCCAATCTGCCCTACCGCGTGTTTGGCATCTTGTCCAATGAGCTGCTGCTGTCGATTCCTTTTTTCACCCTGATGGGGGCCATCCTCGAGCGCAGCGGTCTGGCCGAAGACCTGCTCGAAGGCTTTGCGCAGCTGTTCGGGGCCTTGCCCGGCGGGCTGGCCTATGCGGTGATCGTGGTCGGCGCCATCCTGGGCGCCATCACCGGCACGGTGGCTGCCTCGGTCATTGCCATGGGGGTGATTGCTTTGCCCATCATGCAGCGCTATGGATACAGCCCGCGGCTGGCCACGGGTGTGATCGCGGCATCGGGCACGATCACGCAGGTCATCCCGCCCTCACTGGTGCTCATCGTGCTGGCCGACCAGTTGGGCAAATCAGTGGGCGATATGTACCTGGGCGCGGTCGGTCCCTCGCTGGCGCAGATCGCAATCTTCGTGTTGTTCATCTTCGTGCTCTCGCTGATCCGGCCCAAGTCCATGCCGCCGTTGCCGCCAGAGGCGCGCACCCTGGCCGGATGGGCGCTGGCGCGCAAGGTGGCCATGGGCGTGCTGCCCTCGTCGATCCTGATTTTCATCGTGCTGGGCACCATCTTCGTGGGGCTGGCCACGCCGACCGAGGCCGGCGCCATGGGCGTGGTCGGCGCGATCTTGCTGGCCGGTCTGCACCGACGTTTGGCCTGGAAGATGGTGCGCGAGGGCATGGAGTCGACCATGGAGATCACCGTCATGGTGATCTTCATCCTGATCGGCGCGACCGTGTTTACTCTGGTGTTCCAGGGGGTCGACGGCGCCATATGGGTCGAGCACCTGTTTATCGCCGTGGGCGCCGACGATGCGGTGACCTTCCTGATCGTGGTCAACATCATGATCTTCATCCTGGCGTTTTTCCTCGACTTCTTCGAGATCGCCTTCATTGTGGTGCCGCTGCTGGTGCCCATGGCCAACAAGCTGGGGATCGATCTGATCTGGTTTGGCGTGCTCATTTGCGTGAACATGCAGACCTCGTTCATGCACCCGCCGTTTGGATTTGCGCTGTTTTATCTGCGCGGCATCGCGCCGCCTTCGGTCAAGAGCAGCGATATCTACATCGGCGCCATTCCCTGGGTGCTGCTGCAACTGCTGCTGGTGGGCGTGCTGATCTTCTACCCCGAGATCGTCACGGGCATGCTCGACAAGCCCTTCGAGGGCAACCTCGATGCCGTCGAGATTCGGGTCGAGCCGCCGCCGGCCGATGCGGGCGGTGCGGCGGGCTCATCGGGCGGCCAAGGCTCCGGCGCGCCCGCCGATCCGGCCGATTACTTCAAGCGCAACTGACCCTACAAACGCCAACCGCCCGCTCGGGTGCATCGCGCTTGTGGCCCCAGGGGCGAGCTTCAAGGCATGAAAAAGCCCCGGCGGGCTGCACACCCACCGGGGCCTTGGGATCGGCTGCCGATCAGATTTTCTGGCGGCCCACGAAGGAGTCAAAGCTGTCCTCGGCCACGCGGAACCAGGCCACCTGGTCGCGCTGGAAGGCCAGCATGTGCTCGTACATGCGCTTGAAGGCTGCGCTCTTGGCCGACGCTTCGGCCATCAGCTCCTGGTTGGCCTTGAAGCACGCATCGAGCACCGGTTGCGTGAAGGGGCGCAGCACGGCGCCGCCCTGGACCAGCCGCTTGAGAGCTGCTGGGTTGAGCGCGTCATAGCGGGCCTGCATCCAGGTGTTGGCTTCGGCGGTGGCCGCTTGCAGCGCGTAGCGGTAGGCTTCGGGCAGTGCGTTGTAGGCCTTGAGGTTGGCCTGAAAGCCCAGCGCAGCGCAGCCCTCGTTCCAGCCGGGGTAGTAGTAGTAGCGGGCCACCTTGTTGAGGCCCAGCTTCTCGTCGTCGGCCGGCACCGTGAATTCGGCCGCGTCGATGGTGCCTTTTTCCAGCGCCGAATAGATCTCGCCGGCCGGCAATTGCTGGGTCACGACGCCCAGCTTGGCCAGCACCTGACCGCCCATGCCGCCGGTGCGGAACTTCAGGCCCTTGAGATCGGCCACATCCTTGATCTCGCGCTTGAACCAGCCGCCCATTTGCGAGCCGGTGTTGCCGGCGAGCAGGTTGACCACGCCGACCTCGCGGGTGAAGTCGTTGAACAGCTTTTCGCCGCCGCCATGCATCCACCAGGCGTTGTACTGGCGGCTGTTGAAGCCAAAGGGCACGCAGGTGCCGATCGCCCAGGCCGGGTCTTTGCCGATGTAGTAGTAAGGCGCGGTCTGGTTGCACTCGATCGTGCCTTTTTCGACCGCATCGAGCACTTGCAGCGGCGGCACGATTTCGCCGGCTGCGTGCACGCTGATCTGAAACTTGCCGCCGGTGATCTGACCGACCCGACGGGCGATCAATTCAGCCGTGCCAAACAGCACCTCGACGCTTTTGGGAAAGCTCGAGGCCATGCGCCAGCGCACCACGTCGGACTGGGCGATGGCGGGGGCGGCCAGGCTGGTCGCACCGGCCGCGACGGCGGCGGCGCCGCCCTTGGTCAAAAACTCACGACGACTCATGGGAAATCTCCTTGATGGGATGTCTTTTCGGCTTTATTGCACGCACCGACCCTTCGGTGCGACACGCAAGAGATTGCGGGTGCGTGTTTTTACTACAAATTGACAATGATCGGACCTGGGGCTGACCATGAAGTCCGGGGTCTTTCAAGTCAAGGGCCGCAGTGTTTTGGTCTCAAGGCCGGCCTCCTGCGGCGCGATCTCGCGCACCGTCACCGCCACGCTGAGCAGGTGTCGGGCCCCGCCGTGGATCACGCCGCGCAGGGGCGAGACATCGAGAAAATCGCGCCCGCGCGCCAGCGTCACGTAGTCGGCGCCGGGTTGGCGCGAATTGGTCGGATCGAGGTCCAGCCAGAAGCCAGCGCCGCTCGCGTCTGGCTGCCCGCTCGGGCCGGCCAGGGGGCAGTAGACCGACGCCCAGGCATGCGAGGCGTCACCCCCGATCAGCCGGCTCTGGCCCGGCGGCGGCGTGGTCAGCAGATAGCCGCTGACGTAGCGCGCGGCCAGGCCCAGGCTGCGGCAACAGGCGATCAGGATGTGGGCGAAGTCCTGGCACACGCCCTTGCCTTGGCGCAGCGCCTGCAGTGCCGGCGTGGCCACATCGGTGCTCAGGCTTTCGTAGCGCATGTGATGTGCAATGCGCAGCATCAGATCCCAGGCGGCCTCGGCAATGGGCCGGCCCGGGCGGAAGCTGGGCAGGGCGAACTGGGCAAACTCGGCAAACTCGGCGTGGTGGGCCAACCCGGGCGAGTCAAAGACGAAGGCCGAAGCCGGTTGTGCCGGCGCTGCGGCCCGGTAACGCAATTGCTCGCGGACCTGTTCCCAGGGCGCGCTGGCGAGCGAGCGCGTCGCCGGGCTGGCCTGGGTGTGCACCACGCTGTCGGCCTGCACGCGCAGCTGGGCGTGGTGGCTGTGCAGCGAAAAATAGGTGCGGCTGTTGCCGTAGACGTCGCTGAGCGTGCGCCGGTGGTCCGGGCTCGGGCTGATGTGCAGCGCATGGCGCAGCAGCTTTTGGCCTGGCTCATCAAGGGGGCGCAGATGGGCCAGATGCTGCGCGTCTTCGACCGCCGGGCTGTAGTCGTAGCGCGTTTCGTGCAGGATGTGCAGCAGCATGGCGATCGCTCAGGCGCCCACGCTGCGACCATCGACCGCGTGGCTGAAACAGCGCCGCCCGATCTGATCGGACAGCGTCCAGGCCGCCTGCGCCAGCGCCGAGCACTGCGCCTGCAAAGCCGCTTCGTCATGCTTGAGATCTGCCCTCACGTTGCACAAGCTGCCCAGCGACCACTGCGCCGGATCGGGCAGCAGCGCCGACAGCGACTCGGGCGAGCGACCGGCCTGCAAGCGATCGAGGCGCCAGCGCAGGGTTTGCGTGACCCACGCCAGCGACCTCGGGTTGTCCCCGTCTTGCACCAGCAGCTCGAGCACGGCGCCCAGGTCGCGCCGCTGCTGAAAGCGCGCCTGGTAGGTGATGGTGCTGTCAAACAGGGACAGCACAGCGCGCAGGCCGCCTTCGGTGTGCAGCGCCTGTGTGGACAAGGCGCGGGCCATGGCGGTGGCCAGGGTGCTCAGCCTTTCGACATGCCGCCCGATGCTCAGCAGGCGCCAGCCGTCATCGCGCATCATCCGATCGGTTTGGGCGCCGGTGATCGCTTCGAGCCAGTGGCTGGCCCAGCGCAAGGCGCTCAGTGCCTGCGACAGCCCCTGGCCGGACGGCGTATCGGCTGGCTGGCAGCGCAGGCCAAAGTCCTGCTCGGCCTGCACGATGGTCTGCCATTGGGCCTGTGACAGCCGCTCGCGCACCTGTGCCGCTGCATTCTTGAGCGCCAGCAGGTTGTAGGCCACGCTGGTCACCCGTTGGGTATCGGCCAGGCCGGCCATCAGCGCGCGCGCGAACACCCGGCTCGACTGCAGCGCCGTCGGTGCATCGGCCAGCACCAAGGCGTTGTCTTGCGCGCTGCGGCCCAGCCAATCGAGCAGGCGCGGACATTCGCGGTCTTCGCCGTGCAGGCTCTTGAGCGTCAGCTCGGCCAGGCGCACCGTGTTCTCGGCCCGCTCGGTGTAACGGCCCAGCCAGTACAGGTTCTCGCCGGCGCGGCTGCTGACCGCGCTTGCGCCACCGACCTGCACCGGCCGGGTAACGGCGCCCGAAGCAGGGGTCGGATCAGCGATGGCGCTGCGCGGGCGGCCAAGCACCCAGACGTCGGCGCTGCTGCCGCCTTGCTGCATCGACGCGATGGCCTCGTCGCGGTGGGCCAACCGGCCCAGGGCGCCGGGCAGGATGCGCCAGGAGCGCGGTCCGTCGGCCAGGGCAAACACCCGGATCAGGCCCGAGCGCAACACCATCTTGCCCCCGCGCCAGGTGGGCGTTTGAGACAGGGGCAGATAGGCTTGCACCGTGTGGTCCTGGCCGCGCTCGGCCATGCGTGCGCTCAGCTCGGCCAGTTCGGCCGCTCCCAGATCGCGGGCGATGACCGACAGCCCGTGGCCACTGGGGTAGGTGGGTTTGATCACATGCTCACGCAGCTTGGGCCCGACGTCCTGCAAGGCGGCCTGCTCGCCACACCACCAGGTCGCCAGCGAGGGCAATTGCAGCGGCTGGCCCAGCAGGTGCTCGCTGAGCGCCGGCAAAAAACCCAGCAGGGCCGGCGACTCCAAAAAAGCCGAGCCCGGCGCGTTGGCCATCAGCACATGGCCTGCGCGCACCGCCTGCAACAGACCGGGCACGCCCAGGGTCGAGTCGGCGCGCAATTCCAGCGGATCGAGAAATTCGTCATCGAGCCGCTTGAGCACGCCGTGCACCGGCTCGAGCCCGGCGATGGTCTTGAGATACAAGCGCTCGTTGCGCACCGTCAGATCGCTGCCTTCAACC
>JBILGP010000401.1:0-2961 GCA_044350985.1 Polaromonas sp.
TTCTGCTGGCCCATCTGCAGTCCAACGCCAAGCAGCTCGGCGATGGCGTGCAACTGCAGCCCTTCAAGGACCACGAAGCCACGCAGTTTTTGCAGGGCACCTGAGCGAGTGTCAGGCTGCTTGAGCGCAGCTCGCTTATTGCACCCCCGCCCTGTCATTGCACCCCAACCTGTCGTTGCGAGGAACGAAGCAATCCATCGGCCGTGGTGCAACGACACCGGCCGCCACGGCCCGCTGCGTCGCAATGACGCAGCAAAAAGGCCGCGCCCGCCATAACGGATTGCTGCGCGACCCGTGCCGGCGGTGCGGAACCTGCCCAAACCGGCCAATAATTCCGGAATGCGAAATATAATTGCCGAAATTTACATCCCACAGCCCATGCCCGCCAGCAAGCCGTCCAAGCCGGTCGTCACCAACGAGGACAAGAGTCGCATCCAGTCCATCAGCAAGATGATGGGCATCCTCGAGTGTTTTTCGTCGGTCAATCGGCGCTTGCAACTGGCGCAGGTCGCGGCGCTGTCCGGCCTGCCCCGGCCGACCGCACACCGCATGCTGGCAGCGCTCAAGGAGATCGGGTTCATCGAGCAGGAGGGCCGCTCTGGCAGCTATGGGCTCGGGATTCGCCTGTTTGAGTTGGGCAGCATCGCCTTGGCCAATATGGACATTCTGCGCGAGGCCAAACCCTTCATGGACCGGCTCTCCAAGCTCGCCGGTGAGTCCTGCCATCTGGGCGTCTTCAACGGCTTTGAGGTCATCGTCGTCGAGCGCGAGGAGCCTGGCGACCGCTCGACACGGGGGCTGCGCCCCAGCGAAAACTCTCCCGTCTACTGCACCGGCGTGGGCAAGGCGCTGCTGGCCTTTCAGCGGGCCGAGGTGATCGAGCAGGTGATTTCGATCGGACTGAAGGCCTACACGCCCACCACCTTGTGCACCGCAAAGGCGCTGCGGGCCGAGCTGGCCCTGGTGCGCGAGCGTGGCTATGCGATCGACAACGAGGAGCATCAGATCTGGGTGCGTTGCGTTGCCGCTCCCATACGCAACGCCTCGGGCCATGTCTTTGCCTCGATCAGTGTCACTGGCTCGGCAGACCGCATGACCGACACCAAGATCGACAGCCTGGCGCCGCTGGTCGTGCAGACCGCAACGGCCATCTCGCGCCAGATCGGCCACGAGCCCACCGCCGCATAAGCAACAAGCACCGGCGCGGCCGACCAGCCGCCCCCCTTGCTTTTGACCCCACGCAGGGAAAACCCCATTTGACGGGTCCTGGGGGCCTGCCTACATTTAAATCGTATTCCGGAAAACTATTCCGTATTCCGGATTTTATGTTGCACGGCCGACCCACTGGGCCGAACAGAACAAACAGGAGTTATCCATGACCGGCTCAGTTTCTTTCGCCCGCCAGCACCTCACCGGAGTCATGCCCCCCATCACCATGCCATTCGACGCCAACGGCGATCTGGTCAAAGGGGGGCTGCGCGAACAAATCGACTTCATCGTCAAAAGTGGTGCCAGCGGCATCGTGGCCGGGGGCAGCACCGGCGAAGGTCACACCCTGACCGACTCAGAGTTCGCGGCCGTGATGAAGGAGGCCCACGACGCGACCGCCGGACGCGTGCCCTTCCTGGCCGGGCTGATCGTGCAAAGCACCCGCGCCGCAATCGAGCGGGCCAACATGCTCAAGGGCATGAAGATTGCGGCCCTGCAGGTCACGCCCGTGCACTACCTGTTCAAGCCCGATGCGCAGGCCACCATCGATCACTTTCGGGCCATCGCAGAGGCCACCGGCATCCCAATCCTGATCTACAACGTCATCCCCTGGAATTACCTGAGCGTGGAGATGATGCTGCGCATCATGGACGAGGTGCCCGGCGTCGTGGGCATGAAGCAAAGCGGCGGCGACCTCAAGTCCATCTCGGATCTGCTGACGCACTGCAAGCCACAGAACGTGGTGCTCTCGGGCGTCGACGCCCTGCTCTACCCCGGGTTTGCCATGGGCATGCATGGCGCCATCTCCGCCCTGACCAGCGGGGTTCCACACATCGTCGTGCGAATTCAAAAAGCGGTTCAGGCCAACGACCACGCCACCGCGCGCGACCTGCACTTCAAGCTCAACACCCTGTGGAACGTGATGAGCCACGACAACCTGCCTGCCTGCATCAAGTACGTCCAGCACCTGCAAGGCATCCCCATGTTTGAGCCGCGCGCACCCATGATGCGAGTCACCGACGCGCAAAAACGGGCCATCGAGACGGCGCTCAAACCCCTGCTGGCCTGAGTCGGCCTGCACCGCCGGCCCAACCAGGAGCAAGCGCTGCCATGAAAAAGATCCTCAACGAGCCGTCCGCTTATGTCGACGACATGCTCGCCGGTCTTTGCGCCGCCTATCCCGAGCACTACAGGCTGGCCAGCCCGCGGGTGCTTGCCCGCACGGGCGGCGCGCGCCAGGGCAAGGTGGGCATCGTCACTGGCGGCGGCTCCGGTCACCTGCCGGTCTTTCTGGGCTATGTCGGACAGGGGCTGCTCGACGCCTGTGCCGTGGGCAATGTCTTTGCCGGCCCCCGTGTGGCCGATTGCATCGGCGCGATCGAAGCCGCCAACGGTGGAGCCGGTGTGCTCACGCTCTACGGCAACTACGGCGGCGACCGCATGAACTTCGAGATGGCGCAAGAGCAGCTCGAGTCAGACCGGCTGGCCATTGCATCGGTGCGGGTTGCCGACGACGTGGCCAGCGCCTCGCCCGCCGAGCGTGACAAGCGCCGTGGCGTGGCCGGCATGGTGCTGGCCTTCAAGGCCGCTGGTGCGTGCGCGGCCGCCGGTCACGACCTGGGCAACGTGACGCGCGTGGCCCGCAAAGCCGCGCAGGCCTGTCGCTCGATAGGCGTGGCGCTCACGCCTTGCACCATCCCCGAATCGGGCCAGGCCTCGTTTGAGATCGCGCAGGCCGAAATCGAATTTGGC
>JBILGP010000402.1:0-2956 GCA_044350985.1 Polaromonas sp.
TGCTGTATCCCGGCAAGATTTTGTGCGCTGGCGCCAACTATTTCGATCACCTGGCCGAGATGGGCATGCCCGGCGCCAAGAAAGAAGACCAGCGGCTGTTTTTCTTCATGAAGCCACCGCGCAATGCTGTGGTGGGCGAGGGCGCCACGGTTCACATGCCCATTGCCACCCAGGCCTTTGACTGGGAGATTGAACTGGCTCTGGTGATCGGTAAAACCGCACGCAACGTCAGTGTCGAGCAGGCGCTCTCGCATGTGGCGGCCTACACCGTGGCCATCGATTTTTCGGCCCGCGACCACAACCGAGCGCCCGAGACCTTCTACAAGCTCGATTGGGTGGCCGGCAAGGGCCACGACACCTGCTGCCCGCTCGGTCCGCGGCTGGTGCCGGCGCAGGCCTTTGGCGATCCGCAGCAGGCGCGCCTGCAGTTGAGTGTCAATGACGTGCTCAAGCAAAACGGCAGCGCGCGCGACATGATCTTCTCGGTGGCCGAGCAAATTGCCACGGCCTCTCGCATCATGACGCTCGACCCCGGCGATGTGCTGCTGACCGGCACGCCCGCGGGCGTGGGCTCGCCTCACAAGACATTTTTGAGTGTCGGTGATCGGGTCGATGCCCAGATTGAAGGCATCGGTCGCTTGTCGGTGCAGGTGCAGCCTTCGCGCTGATCCGTGTTTTTTCCAAGGCAACAGACCCGGCCTGATCTGATGGGTCTCGAAGATGAAATCAAAGGGAGAGTGAGCATGAGACGAACACTGATTGCAGCCGCAGTGGCCTTGGCCTCGGTGCTGGCCTTGCCGATGGCGCAGGCGCAGACCGAAATCCGCATTTCAACGGCAGCGCCTGACAACTCGCCACTGTCTGACGCCTTCCGCATGATCAAGGCGCGCATGGAGGCCAAGTTTCCGGGCGCGGTCAAGGTGTCGGTGCACACTGCCAGCAGCCTGTTTCGCCAGGGCACCGAGCTGCCTGCCATGCAGCGCGGCAACCTGGAGATGGCCAGCCCCGTGACGTTTGAGATCGAGGCGCAACTGCCCGAGTACGGGGTCTTCAGCGGTGCCTACCTGTTTCGCGATGCCGACCACCTGATCAAGACCTTCCGCTCGGACATTGGGCGGGAGTACTACGCCGATGTGGCCAGCAAGATGGGCCTGGTGATCCTCGATACCGCCTACCTGGGCACGCGCACCATCAATCTGAGCAACGACAAGAAGATCGAAAAACCGTCTGACCTCGCCGGCACCAAGATGCGCATGCCGCCGGGTGCCGCCTTCCAAGGTCTGGCCAAGGCGCTGGGCGCCACGCCCGTCTCGATGCCGATCACCGAGGTGTATCTGGCGCTTAAGACCGGCGCTATCGATGCGCAGGACAACCCCACCAACATGACGCGCGACTGGAAGTTCCACGAGGTGACCAAGCAGGTGGTGCTGACCCGGCATCTGGTGCAGCCGGTGTTTCTTGCAATGGCCAAGCCAGCCTTTGACAAGCTCACCCCCGCGCAGCAGACCGAACTGCGCGCCGCAGCGCGCGAAGCGGCCGACGTGCAGATTGCCAAAACGCTGCAAGACGAGAAGGCTGCCATCGAGACCTTTCGCGCCGCCAACATCCGCATCAGTGAGCCCGATCCGGCATCGTTTCGTGCCGCCGTTCTCAAGGAGTATGAGGGCAGCGGCATGACGGCCAAGTGGAAGCCCGGTCTCCTGGCCCGGGTGCAGGCGGTCAAGTAAAAGTGTCGGCCGGACCAATGCCAGAGCGTTTGAGCAGCAGGGCGCACCGCTGGGCCCAATGGGTTTCCATTGCCGGTCTGGCGGCAGTCTTCATCGTATTTATTTACGGCGTGGGCATGCGCTACCTGTTCAACCGGCCGGTCGGCTGGGCCGACGAGGTGGTGACGCTGTTGGCGGTCTGGACGGTGCTCTGGACGGCGGCCTTTGTCTTGCGCTGGTCCGAGTTCATCTCGTTTGATGTGCTGTTTATCAGCCTCAAGCCCGGCGCTCAGCGCCTGATGCTGCTGGTGGCTAACTCAGCTTTTGCACTGCTCATGCTGGCCGCCTTGCCCGCGATGATCGACTACACCCTGTTTTTGTGGCGCGAGAAGACTGACATGCTCGAGTTGCGGCTCGACTTTGTGTACGCGATCTTTCCGGTCTTTTTCATCGGCATCGTGGTGCGCCAGTTGTTGACCATACGCCGACTGCTGTCGGCCCATTGGCAGCAGGAGCTCCTCAAGTGGAAGGGCGAGGACAGCCCGACAGCGCCATGACCGCCGGTCTGTACGCCCTGGTCGGCGCGATGCTGCTTGGCGCCCTGATGCGCTTGCCGCTGGCGCTGGTGATGTTCGGCGCGGGCACGGCCTACCTGTTCGTCACTCGGCAGGACATTGGCCTGCTGGTCGGTCAGGTGATGGGGCAGATGACGGCCATGTACGTCCTGGTGGCCATCCCGATGTTCATCTTGGCGGCCAACATCATGAATGCGGCTTCCATCAGCGACCGCTTGTGGGCCGCGGCCAGTGCCCTGGTTGGACGCCTGCGCGGCGGCATGGGCCATGTGACGGTGCTGGTGAGCATGATTTTCTCAAGCATGAGCGGCAGCGCCATCACCGATGCGGCCGGGCCTGGTCTGGTGGCCGTGCGCATGATGCGAGAGTCGGGTAAATACCCGGCCGGTCTGGCCTGCGCGATCGCAGCGGCGGCGGCCACCATTGCGCCCATCATTCCGCCCTCGATCCCGCTGGTGATCTACGCCCTCATTTCGGGGGCCTCCATCGGCGCCCTGTTTCTGGCAGGGCTGGTGCCTGGCGTATTGATGGGCCTGACCTTGATGGTCGCGATCTGGCTGATTGCCCGGCGCCGGGGCCTGCCGGCTGCCGAAAATGTGCCTGTGGCCCAAGTGCCCGGGGTCTTGTTTCGAGCCACGCCCTCGCTGACCTTGCCGGTGGTGCTGCTCGGCGGGA
>JBILGP010000403.1:0-2954 GCA_044350985.1 Polaromonas sp.
CATTGATCTGTATCACCACCTGGCTGGCCGCCAGCGCCGCGCACGCGCACGACGGCCACGGACTCAGCAGCGGACTCATCGGCCACTGGCACGCCACCGACACTCTGGGCTGGATCGCCGCGGCCTGCGTCGCGCTGGCCCTTTGGCTCGGCCGCAAGTAAGGGAGCCGATGATGGCGCTCATCCCTGGCGAAATGCTGACCGACGGGCTCGCCCTTGAGCTCAACACCGGCCGCCGCACCCTGACGGTGGTCGTGCAAAACACCGCCGACCGCCCCATACAGGTGGGCTCGCATTACCACTTTGCCGAAACCAACCAGGCGCTGTCGTTCGACCGGCAAGCCGCGCGGGGCATGCGGCTGAACATCGCATCGGGCATGGCCGTGCGCTTCGAGCCGGGTCAGCAGCGCACGGTCGAGCTGGTCGACTACGCCGGCGGCCGCGAGGTTTGGGGCTTTCGCGGCCTGGTGCAAGGCAAGATTTAAGGAGCCCTCATGGCCACCATAGGACGACGCGCCTACGCGGAAATGTTTGGACCGACCGTCGGCGACCGGGTGCGACTGGCCGACACCGATTTGCTTGCCGAGGTCGAAGCCGACCTCACCTTGCGCGCCGGCGGCTACGGCGAGGAGGTCAAGTTTGGCGGCGGCAAGACCATCCGCGACGGCATGGCGCAGTCGCAGCGCACCAATGCCCAAGGTGCGATGGACACGGTGCTGACCAACGCGCTGATCATCGACCACAGCGGCATCATCAAGGCCGATATCGGCCTCAAAGGCGGGCGCATCGCAGCCATCGGCAAAGCGGGCAACCCTGATGTGCAGCCGGGCGTGGACATCGTCATCGGTGCGGGCACCGAGATCATCAGCTGCGAAGGCATGATCGTGACCGCCGGCGGCATCGACTCGCACATCCACTTCATCTGCCCGCAGCAGATCGAAGAAGCGCTCAGCTCGGGCGTGACCACCATGATGGGTGGCGGCACGGGCCCGGCCACCGGCACCTTTGCCACCACCTGCACGCCCGGGCCCTGGAACATCGAGCGCATGCTGCAAGCCGCTGACGCCTTCCCCATGAACCTGGGCTTTCTGGGCAAGGGCAACGCCAGCCGGCCCGAGGTGCTGCGCGAGCAGATCGATGCCGGCGTGATTGGCCTCAAACTGCACGAAGACTGGGGCTCCACGCCATCGGCCATCAGCAACTGCCTGGACGTGGCCGATGAAACCGACACCCAGGTGGCCATACACAGCGACACGCTCAACGAGTCGGGCTTTGTCGAAGACACCATCGCTGCCACCAAGGGGCGAGGTCTGTGCGCCTTTCACACCGAAGGCGCAGGTGGCGGCCATGCGCCCGACATCCTCAAGGTGGTGGGCCAGGCCAACTTTTTGCCGTCGTCGACCAACCCGACCATGCCCTACACGGTCAACACGCTCGACGAGCATGTGGACATGCTCATGGTGTGCCACCACCTCGATGCATCGATCGCAGAAGACCTGGCCTTTGCCGAAAGCCGCATCCGCAAAGAAACGATAGCCGCTGAAGACATTCTGCACGACCTGGGCGCCATCAGCATGATGAGCAGCGACAGCCAGGCCATGGGCCGTGTGGGCGAAGTCATCCTGCGCACCTGGCAGACCGCGCACAAGATGAAACTGCAGCGCGGCCACCTGTCTCCTCCCACCCTGGAGGAGGGCCAGGGTGGGGCCACGGCGGTCGAACGCAGCAGCCGCAACGACAATTTCCGCATCAAGCGCTACGTGGCCAAATACACCGTCAACCCGGCCATTGCCCATGGCATCTCGCACGAGGTCGGATCGATCGAGGTGGGCAAATGGGCCGACCTGGTGATCTGGCGGCCGGCCTTCTTTGGCATCAAGCCCTCCATCATCCTCAAAGGCGGCTTCATCGCACACGCCGCCATGGGCGATCCCAACGCCTCGATTCCCACACCACAGCCGGTGCATTACCGGCCGATGTTCGGCAGCTTTGGCGGCGCGCTGGCCAAAGGCTCGCTGACCTTTGTCTCCAAGTCGGCGCTGGCCGCGGACGTCAAAACGCGCTACGGCCTGGCCAAGACCCTCAGCGCAGCCCAGGGCATTCGCGCTGTGCGCAAGCAGCACATGGTGCACAACAGCTACCTGCCCGTGATGGAGGTCGACCCGCAGACTTACCGGGTGCGCGCCGATGGGCAACTGCTGACCTGTGAGCCGGCCACGATCCTGCCCATGGCTCAGCGATACTTCCTGTTTTGACTCGCGCCCGCCCGGCCACCCGCCGGGGCGCCCACCTCGCCATGCTGCAAGCCTCCAAACTCATTGCCCAAGGTGCGGGCCTCGCGCCGGTGCTGCTCAAACGCGCCGCCACGGTCGAGCTCGACTGGGACGTGCGGCAGAAAAGCCGTTTTGACGCCACCGACTCGGCCGGACGGCACCTGGGCGTTTTCTTGCCGCGCGGCACCCTGGTGCGCGGCGGCGATGTGCTGGTGGCCGCCGACGGCTCGCTGGTGCGCGTGATCGCTGCGCCGCAGCCGGTGCTGCGCATCACACCCTGCCCCGCCCACGGCTCGCCCTTTGACCTGGTGCGGGCGGCCTACCACCTGGGCAACCGGCATGTGCAGATCGAGCTCAAGAGCGATCACCTCAAGATCGAACCCGACCATGTGCTGGCCGACATGCTGCGCGCCATGCACCTCATCGTCAACGCGGCCGAAGAAGGCTTTGAGCCCGAGGGAGGCGCATATGCGGCTGGGGGGCACGCTCACTCGCACGGCCATGAACATGATCACTCGCATGACCACGGGCATGCTCACGATCACGATCACGGCCACGTCCATGGTCCGCACTGCGACCATCACGACCCCAAGCAGCCGTGAACACTGGCGTACAGGTTTTGTCGGCCCTGCCCGCAGCGAGCCTGCTCAAGCTGATCTGGCTGGCCTCGCCCGCGCTGCCG
>JBILGP010000404.1:0-2951 GCA_044350985.1 Polaromonas sp.
AGCAACCGGCTCACGCGCTGGGTGTGGCCGCCTTGCTGGTGCTTCAGGGCGTTCTGATGCGCCGCTTTCTCAGCGACCCCATCGGCAAGGCACTGTGGTACAGCGGTTTTGGCGTGCCACTTTTTGTCGGCGGGATGATGGTCAGCGCCTTTGCCCTGCGCAACCTCGGAGGTCTGCCATGACACAAGCGATCGGCTGGACCGGTGTGGCCCGCCTGGGCCTGGTGCAAGCCTGCATGGGCGCGGTGGTGGTGCTGACCACCTCGACGCTCAACCGGGTGATGGTCGTCGAGCTGGCCCTGGCGGCGGTGCTGCCCGGCCTGATGGTGGCATTGCACTACCTGGTGCAGATTTCACGGCCGCGCATGGGTCACGGATCCGATGTTGGCGGACGCCGCACCCCCTGGATCATTGGCGGCATGGTGCTGCTGGCTGCAGGCGGCATGACGGCAACCCTGGGCACGGTCTGGGCCGGCTCCCACACGGTCGCCGGCTTGGCCGTGGCACTGCTGGGATTTTTGTTGATTGGCACCGGCGTGAGCGCATGCGGCACCAACCTGCTGGTGATGCTGGCCAAGTCGGTTCCCGCGCAGCGGCGCGGACCCGCGGCCACCCTGGTCTGGATCATGATGATCGCTGGCTTTGCGATCACCGCTGGCTTGGCCGGGCGCTGGCTCGACCCCTACTCGCCCGAGCGCCTGGTGCAGGTGGCCGCCTGCATCTGCGCGCTGGCTGTCGCGATCACCACGCTGGCCGTGCTCGGCCTGGAGCGCGGCCCCAACCACGAAGCGCAGCACGCCGCCCAAACGAACTCGGCTGCGACCCCTGTGGCATTTCGTCTGGCCCTGCGGCAGGTCTGGAGCGAGCCCGCTGCAAAGCGCTTTACCATCTTTGTCTTCGTCTCGATGCTGGCCTACAGCGCGCAAGACCTGATCCTCGAGCCCTTTGCCGGCACCGTCTTTGGCTACACACCGGGCTCGTCGACGCAACTGTCGGGCGTGCAGCACGGCGGCGTGTTGCTTGGCATGCTCATGGTGGCCGGCGCAGGCTTGCTGTCGGCGCGCAGACCTCAGCAGGCTTGGGCGCGTGCCATCGGCTCGCTGCGCGGCTGGACGGTCGGCGGCTGCCTGGCCTCGGGCGTGGCCATGGCCGGCTTGGCCATCGCCGGCCTGGTCGGCACCGACTGGCCGCTCAAGACCAATGTCTTCCTGCTCGGCGTGGCCAATGGCGCGTTTTCCATCGGGGCCATCGGCTCGATGATGCGCATGGCTGGCGAGGGCCGCTCGTCGCGAGAGGGCGTGCGCATGGGCCTGTGGGGCGCCGCACAGGCGCTGGCCTTTGGCATCGGTGGCCTGCTCGGCACCCTGGCCAGCGACATTGCCCACTGGCTGCTGGCAGCCGAGGGCTCGGCCTACGCCAGCGTGTTTGCGCTGGAGTCCTGCATGTTCTTCGTCTCGGCGGCGCTGGCCTGGAAGATCAGGTTGGTCGTCCAGCAGACGGCCGCCGATCCCGCATCGCCGCGCGCGCCAGAGCCCAGAGCGCCCGCCCTGCAAGTGGCCCATGAAACCTGACTACGCAACCGCAGCACGCTGCACCGACCTGAACCGAAAGGCTGACGCATGACGACTCCAGACCTCTTTGACACGGTGGTAATCGGCGGCGGCCCGGCCGGCGCCACCGCCGCGCGGGAACTGGCCCAAAAAGGCCACCGCGTCCTGCTGCTCGATCGCGCCGGTCGCATCAAGCCCTGCGGCGGTGCCATCCCGCCGCGGCTGATCCGCGATTTCGACATCCCCGACCAGCTGCTCGTGGCCAAAGCCCAGTGCGCGCGCATGATCGCGCCGTCCAACCACCGGGTCGACATCCCGATCGACAACGGCTTTGTCGGCATGGTCAACCGCGAGGAGTTCGACGAGTGGCTGCGCGAGCGTGCAGCCCAGGCCGGCGCCGAGCGGCGCACGGGTACGTTTGATCGCATCGAGCGCGATGCCGACGGCACGGCGGTGGTCCACTACCTGGCCAAAGCGCCTCACACCAAGGGCGAAGGCACTCCGACCAGCGTGCGCGCACGCTGCATCGTCGGGGCCGACGGCGCCAATTCAGAAGTGGCCAAACAGCAAGTGCCTGGTGCAGAAAAAGGCAAGTTCGTCTTTGCCTATCACGAGATCGTGCGCGCGCCCGAGCACAAACCTGCCGGCTACGACGGCACACGCTGTGATGTGTTTTACCAGCGCCAGGTCTCACCCGACTTTTATGGTTGGGTGTTTCCGCACGGCGACACGCTGAGCATCGGCACGGGTAGCGCCGACAAGGGTTTTTCGCTCAAGGGCGCCACCGCCTTGCTGCGCCGCATGAGCGGCTTGGACCGCGCTGAAACCCTGCGCCGCGAAGGCGCGCCGCTGCCGCTCAAGCCTCTGCCGCGATGGGACAACGGCCGCGACGTGGTGCTGGCTGGCGACGCCGCAGGCGTGGTCGCGCCGGCATCGGGCGAGGGCATCTACTACGCCATGCTCGGCGGCCAACTCGCAGCCGAGGCCGCGGGCGAGTTGCTGCGCACCGGGCAAGCCAGCGCGCTCAAACTGGCTCGCAAACGGTTCATGAAGGAGCACGGCACCGTGTTTTGGGTGCTCGGTGTGATGCAGTGGTTCTGGTACACGACCGACCGCCGGCGCGAACGCTTCGTCAAGATCTGCGAAGACCGCGACGTGCAGCAACTGACCTTCGAGTCCTACATGAACAAGAAGCTCACCCGCAAAAAACCCATGGCCCACGTGCGCATCTTCTTCAAGGACATGGCCCACCTGCTGGGGCTGGCGCGGGTCTGAGGTAATGTCCCAACGCGTGGTGTAAGTCCACAGCCCGGACAGGCTGAGTTACACGGACTCAGCGAGCCACTGCGGCCAGCCGAGTAGGCAAAGTATCGCTCAGGGTCTGCAGGCCCTCAAGTTGCAT
>JBILGP010000405.1:0-2950 GCA_044350985.1 Polaromonas sp.
AGCTGGGCTATCGCCAGATCAGCAACAGCCGGCGCCCGATCAACAAGGTCGAGGACCTCGAGGGCCTGAAGCTGCGCGTGATTCCCAATCCGATCAACGTCGAGTGGGTCAAGGCCCTGGGCGCCAATCCGACCCCGCTGCCTTTCCCCGAGGTCTACGGCGCGCTCGAGCAAAGAGCCATCGACGGCCAGGAGAACCCGATCTCGGTGATCGCGGCCAACAAGTTCTGGGAAGTGCAAAAGCACATGGTCATCACCAACCACCAGTACAACCCGCAGTCGGTCATCATGAGCAAGAAGGTCTGGGACTCGCTGAGCGCGGCCGATCGCAAGATCATCGACGAGGCCGCCGACGAGGCGGCCCAGGCTCAGCGCACCGCCGCGCGCGCTGCCGTTGCCGCCAACTTGGAGCTGCTCAAGAAAAACGGCATGGCCGTGACCCAGTTCTCGCCGGCCGAGGTGGCCAAGCTGCGTGAGAAGATGAAGCCGGTGATCACCAAGTTCTCGGCCAATGTGGGCGAGGCCACGGTCAACGAGATGCTGGCCGAACTGGCCAAGCTGCGTCGCTGATCCAGCCCCGGCCCTCAAGCGGCGGATCGCGCTTGCGAGCCGGTCCGCCGCGCGAGGGCCGACTTTCGGAGTCTTTTCATGAGCCCTTTGCGTATTGCGGTGGCCGGCGCTGGCCTGATGGGCCGCAGCCATGCCCAGTTGCTTGCCGATCACGCGCAGACGCGGCTGAGCGCCTTCGTCGATCCGGCTGCGCATGGGCAGATGCTGGCGCGCGAGTTTGGCGTGCCCTGCCATGCCTCTCTGGATGAACTGCTCGCCCGCGACAAGCCCGATGCCTTGATCATCGCCACGCCCAACGACGTGCATGTGCCGCAGGCTCTGCAGGCGCTGGCGCAGGGCCTGCCGGTGTTGCTTGAAAAGCCGGTGTCGACCACGGTCGCGCAAGGCCAGCTTTTGCTCGATGCGGTACAGGCCAAAGGCGCCCGCGTGCTGGTGGGCCACCACCGCGCGCACAGCCCCATCATGGCCAAAGCGCGCGAGGTGGTTCAAAGCGGCCGCCTGGGCCGATTGGTGGCGGTGCAGGGCAGCGCCACGTTCTACAAGCCCGAGCGCTACTTTGCCGACGGCCCATGGCGTGCCCAGCCTGGCGGCGGGCCGATATTGATCAACATGATCCACGAGGTGCACAACCTGCGCATGCTCTGCGGCGAAATTGCCGCGGTGCAGGCGTTCGCGTCCCATGCGGTGCGCGGCTTTGCGGTTGAGGACACTGCGGTGATCAACCTGCGTTTTGACAGCGGCGTGCTCGGCAGCTTTGTGCTCTCCGACACGGCCGCCAGTGCGCGCAGCTGGGAGCAGACGAGCCAGGAAAACAAGGCCTATCCCAGCTACGGCGACGAAGACTGTTATGTGCTCTCGGGTACCCTGGGCACGCTGGAAGTGCCGACCATGCGCACCAAAACCTATGCCGATGCGCAGCAGGCTTCGTGGTGGCTGCCTTTTGAAGTCGGTGCGGTGGACCTGGTGCGCGAAGATCCGCTCAAGCGCCAGCTCGACCACTTTGTGCAAGTCATCGTGGGCCAGGCCCAGCCCCTGGTCAGTGTGCGCGATGGGCTGCAAAACCTGCGGGTGATTGAGGCCATCGCGCAGGCGGTCCGCACCGGCCAGGCGGTTCAGATTTAACACAAGCGCGTTTCCCAAGGCCTCGTTTTCGATCCACCCCCTCTCCAAGATTTCCCATCATGAACATCCTTGTGCTCCATGGCGTCAACCTGAACATGTTCGGCAAGCGCGACCCGGCCACCTACGGCACGGTCACGCTCGACGAAATCAACGCCCGGCTGACCGCGCTGGGCGGTGAGCTGGGCGCGCGCGTCGAGGCCTTCCAGACCAACTTCGAAGGCGCGATGTGCGAGCGCATCCATGCCGCCCATGCCGACGGCACCCAGGCCGTGCTCATCAATGCCGGCGCGTGGACCCACTACAGTTACGCCATTCGTGATGCGCTGGCCATTCTCAAGTGCCCCATCTTCGAGGTGCACATGTCCAACATCCATGCCAGAGAGGCCTTTCGCCACCATTCGGTCATTGCCGAGATTGCCAAGGGTCAGATTGCCGGCTTCGGCGTGGACAGTTACCTGCTGGCACTGCGCGCGGCCGCCGCGCACCTGCGCGGCGCCTGACCAGCGGCAATCGCATGCTCATCAACGGTCACACGGTCATCATTGCGCACATCGGCTACCCGACGCACTCGTTCAAAGCGCCGCTGATTTACAACCCCTATTTCGAGCGGCAGGCCATCAATGCGCTGGTGGTTCCCATGTCCTGCCAGGCCGAGCACTACGAGGCCTTGCTGCGTTCGCTGTTTCGGCTGGGAAATATCGCCGGTGCCTTGATCACCATGCCGCACAAGGTGCGCACGGTCGAACTGGTCGACGAACTGCTGCCGGCGGCGGCCATCGCCGGGGCTTGTAATGCGGTGCGCTTGGGTGAGGGCGGCCGGCTGCAAGGCGATATGTTCGACGGCGAAGGCTTTGTGCGCGGTGTGCTGCGCAAGGGCGTGCAGTTGCAAGGCGCGCGCGCCTTGGTGGTTGGTGCCGGCGGTGTGGGCTCGGCCATTGCGGCGTCGTTGGCTGCCGCTGGCGTGGCGGCGCTGGGGCTCTTCGATGTGCAAGGCGCCTCGGCCGATGCCCTGGCCGAGCGCTTGAAGAAGCACTACCCTGCACTCGAGGTGCAAACCGGCAGCAACGATCCGACGGGTTTTGATCTGGTCGTCAATGCCACGCCCCTGGGCATGAACGAGGGCGACCCACTCCCCCTCGATGTCTCGCGCCTGGACCCAGCCACCTTCGTGGGCGAGGTGGTCATGCGCACCGAGATGACCGCCTTTTTGAGCGCGGCGGCGGCGCGCGGCTGCAAGGTGCAGATCGGATCGGACATGC
>JBILGP010000406.1:0-2943 GCA_044350985.1 Polaromonas sp.
TGCGCCGTCCGAGCACGCGATGGGCGGGCCGCTCAGGCGGTCTGGGTGGCCGCCTGGGCCTGCTGCTCCAGCTGCTGCTGGTAGAGCATCTGGAAGTTGATTTCGGCCAGGTGCACCGGCGGAAAGCCGGCGCGCTGGACCACATCGGCCACATTGCCGCGCAAGTAGGGGTAAAGAATTTGCGGGCAGGCCATGCCCAGCACCTGACCCATCTGCTCGTCGGGCAGGTTGCGGATTTCAAAAATGCCGGCCTGCTTGGCCTCGACCAGAAACACGGTCTTGTCGCCAATCTTGGTGTGCACCGTGGCCAGCACGGTGGCCTCAAACATGCCATCGGCCACCTGTTCAGAGCCGACCGCGAGCTGGATATCGACCTGCGGCTGCGACTGATCGAGCAAGATCGCCGGCGAATTGGGCTGCTCGAGCGAGACATCCTTGAGGTAGATGCGTTGAATCTGAAAGACGGGATCGGCTTGCGCGTCGGCCATGGCGGGTCCTGGAAAGTTAAAAAAATCAAGCCGGCCCACAGGCCGGCGACGGGGCGATTATGTCAGGGCACAACGGGGGAAAGACCGCAGCAAGTCGCGCAGCACCGCCGATTGCCAAACTTGACGGGTCACTACCGGACGGCGCCCTGCCAGCGCCCCGGAAAAGGCAGGCCAGCCTCAGGCGGCCTTGCCCTGCAGCAAGTCGACCAGCGCGCCACGAGCATCGAGCGCCATCAGGTCGTCGCAGCCGCCGACATGGGTCTGACCGATAAAAATCTGCGGCACGGTGCGCCGGCCGGTCAGGGCCATCATTTTTTCGCGCTCGCCCGGAATCTGGTCGATACGAATTTCTTCCACCTGCTCGACCCCGCGGCGCTTGAGCAACTGCTTGGCCTGCTGGCAATACGGGCAGACGGCGGTGGTGTACATCTTGACGGCTTGCATCACAACTCCCTTGTTTCCAAGCCTCTAGCTTGCCACAAGCGGCGCAATTGTGCTGGCCGACCCCGGCAGCAGACCCCAGACAGGCTCAGGCCTTGTCCAGCGGCAAGCTGGCGTCGCGCCAGGCCTTGAGCCCGCCGGCGATCGACTGCGCGTTCTCGTAGCCCAGCTTTTTGGCCTGACCGGCCGCCCGGGCGGCACGGGCGCCGACCGGGCACACCATGATGAGGGGCGTCGCCTTGTTCTTGACCACACCCGGCAGCTTGTCCTCGAGCTGGCCATACGGCAGGTTTTTGGAGCCCACCACATGACCGCCAACGTACTCATGGGGCTCGCTGACGTCGATCACCACGGCTTTTTCGCGGTTGATCAACTGCACGGCGGCAGCCGGGCTCAGGCTGCCGGCGCGCGCCCCGCCGGCAATCACGGGCCACAGCAGCAAGGCGCCCGAGCTCAGGGCCACGGAGATCAACATCCAGTTGTCGAGCAGAAATTTCACATCGGTCCTTCGGTTCGTCCACGGGGCAAAGCCAGCGATTCTAAAATGCTTGAGTTCAACCGCACCCGACCCCTGGCTTGCCCGCACTTTTGCACGCCCCCACCCGTTCCTGCCCCACTTGACCCACGCGCGCCCGCGCGCCCCTGCCCATGTACAAGCTCGTGCTCATTCGCCATGGCGAATCGACCTGGAATCTGGAAAACCGATTCACCGGCTGGACCGATGTCGACCTCACACCCACCGGCCTGGAACAGGCCATCGGCGCCGGCCGGCTGCTCAAGGCCGAGGGCTTTGATTTCGACCTGGCCTACACCAGCGTGCTCAAGCGCGCCACCCGCACCCTGTGGCATGTGCTCGACGAGATGGAGCGCACCTGGCTGCCCGTGGTGCACAGTTGGCGCCTCAACGAGCGGCACTACGGCGCGCTGCAGGGCCTGAACAAGGCCGACATGGCCAAGCAGTATGGCGACGAGCAGGTGCTGGTCTGGCGGCGCAGCTACGACACCCCGCCGCCGGCGCTCGACCCGCAAGACCCCCGCTGCGAGCGCGGCGACCGCCGCTATGCCCGGCTCGAAGCCGGGCAGGTGCCGCTGACCGAATGCCTGAAAGACACCGTTGCGCGGGTGCTGCCGTTTTGGAACGAGTCGATGGCGCCGGCCATCAAGAGCGGGCGCCGGGTGGTCGTGGCCGCGCACGGCAATTCGATCCGCGCGCTCATCAAGTACCTCGACGAGATTTCCGATGCGGACATCGTCAGCCTGAACATTCCCAACGGCATTCCGCTGGTCTACGAGCTCGACGAAAACCTGCGCCCACTGGGTCGGCGCTACCTCGGCGACGCGCAGGCCATCGCGCAAGCCACAGCCGCCGTGGCCGCGCAGGGCAAGGGCCGCTGAGCGGGCGATCCCGAAGGCACCGACGGCCAAGCAGGGCCATAGCCTTACCAAGGCTTGCAGCTTTGCACTTTTGCTGACACAAGCTCATCGTGGCGGGTGTATATTGCAGCTCAACTTTTGCGCACTGGACAGCCGAGCATCGGCAAGCCCCGGCGCCAACATCTCGACGAGGTCAATATGGGTCACAAGCTCAGGATCGCAGGCTGGATCAGCCTGGGTGCGCTTGCAGGAGCGCTCACCACGGTGCAGTTGCAGGCCGTGGCACGCAACAATTTCTCGCCGCTGCCGCTCGAAGAGCTGCAGCAGCTCGCGGCCGTCTTTAGCATGGTCAAGAGCGACTATGTGGAGCCGGTCGACGAGAAGAAGCTGATCAGCGAGGCGATTTCGGGCATGGTGGCCAGTCTGGATCCGCACTCGGCCTATTTCGACAAAAAGACCTTCAAGGAGTTCCGCGAAGGCACCACCGGCCGTTTTGTGGGCGTGGGCATCGAAATCAGCCAGGAAGACGGTCTGGTCAAGGTGGTCTCGCCGATTGAAGGCTCGCCGGCTGATCGCGCCGGCCTCAAGCCCAACGACCTGATCACCAAGATCGACGACACCGTGGTCAAGGGCCTGTCGC
>JBILGP010000027.1:0-9991 GCA_044350985.1 Polaromonas sp.
CAATCGAAGTCACGCACTGCACGCCCCGCTCGTCGGGCGCCGTCAGCAGCAGGCCGTCGGCTTCATAAACCAGGCGGTCATCAGACGAAAAATACAGGAGGGCGGATCGGTAGGCGGGCATGGCTGCCAAGGTTAACGCATCCGCGCGCGCCCTTCACGGATGCAACTGCGATGCCCGTGCGAGGGCGGTGCCTGCCTCAGCGCGGCAAGCCGCCCTGCACGCCCTGCACCAGGGTTTTCATGTTCAAGATCTGCTCGTCGCTCAGAGCCGAGCGCGCGGCAATCATCACCGCGCCCGAGGTATCGAGCACCGGCTTGTCACCGGCTGCAAAAGGCCGCAGACGCCCGGCCGCCAGGTCCTGCTGGCGCGCCTGCACCTCCTGGCGAACTGCCGCGGGCACGCGCGGGCCGAACTCGCCCACCCGAACCATGCCCTCGCGCACGCCCGCCCACAGCGCCTGGCTGCTCCAGCGGCCCTCGATCACAGCCCGAGCGCGGTCGGTGTAGTAGTCGCCCCACTCGTGGGTGACGGCGAGCAACTGCGCATCGGGGGCCACATGGCGCATATCCGAATGGTAGGCAATGGCCAGCTTGCCGCGCTCCTGCGCCAGTCGCATGACGGCGGTGGAGGCGGTGTGAAAAGCCAGCACGTCGGCGTCCTGGTTGAGCAAGGTCAGGGCCGCCTCGCGCTCACGCGCTGGATCGAACCAGGCCTGCAGCCAAATCACCCGCACCTGCGCATCGGGGCGCACCGAACGCATGCCCAGGGCAAAGGCGTTGATGCCCTGCAGCACCTCGGGGATGGGAAAGCCGGCCACATAGCCAGCCACGCCGGTTTGGCTCATCCGCCCGGCCGCAATACCGGCCAAGAAACGGCCCTCGTAGTAGCGCGCATTGGCCACCGCCACGTTGTCGGCCTGTTTGTAGCCCGTGATCGACTCAAAGCGCACCTGCGGGAAATCGCGCGCCACCCGCATCGTCGGCTCCATATAGCCAAAAGAGGGCGTGAAGATCAGGCCATAGCCCTGCTGCGCCAGATCGCGGATCACGCGCTCGGCATCGGCGCCTTCGGGCACGTTCTCGACCGATCGGGTCTGCACCCGCGGGCCCAGGGCTTTTTGCAGGGCCAGCCGGGCGTTTTCGTGCTGGCGCACCCAACCGGCCTCGGTCACCGGCGCCACATGGACCACGGCGACCTTGAGCACGGGCTGAGCCGCAGCCACGGTCTGAGCCAAAAGGGAATGAAACAACAAGACGGCCGCGCCTGCGGCCAGGAGGTTTTTGTACATGGTGCGCCTCGACATGGTCCCGGACAAAAAAATATCGCCAGGCAGGGACAGCGCCTGGCGATGGATCAATTGTAGGCGTGCGCCCTGCCGCGACGCGGCCCGCAGCAGGCGTCAATAGCTGTAAAAGCCACGCCCGGTCTTGCGGCCGAGCCAGCCGGCGGCCACCATCTCTTTGAGCAGCGGTGCCGGACGGTATTTGGAATCGTTGAAACCGTCATAGAAGACGTCCATGACCGACAGCAAGGTGTCCAGCCCGATCATGTCGGCCAGCGCCAGCGGGCCGATCGGATGGTTGCAGCCCAGCTTCATGCCCGCATCGATGTCCTCGGCCGAAGCCAGTCCCTCCTGCAGCACGAAGATGGCCTCGTTGATCATGGGCACCAAGATGCGGTTGACCACAAAGCCGGGCGAATTCTTGGCCGTCACCGCGGTCTTGCCCACCACGGTGGCAAATTCGAGCATGTCGCGATGCGTTTGATCGGAGGTTTGCAGGCCTCGGATGAGCTCAAGCAAACCCATGACCGGCACCGGGTTGAAAAAGTGCGTGCCGATGAAGCGATCGGACTTCTTGAGCACGGCGGCCAGTTCGGTGATGGAAATCGACGAGGTGTTGGTGGCGATCACCACGTCCGGGCCCACCAGCTCCTCGACCTGCTTGAGAATGCTCAGCTTGAGCTCGCGCCTCTCGGTGGCGGCCTCGATCACCAGATCGGCGCCGCCCAGATCGGCGTAGTCGGTGGTGGCAGCGATGCGATCGAGCACCGCCTGCTTGCCCAACTCGTCCAGGCTGCCCTTGCGCACCAGCCGGTCCAGGCTCGATGCGATGGTCTTGAGCCCGCGCTCGAGCGCCGCCTGCGACACGTCGACCATCACCACGGAAAGACCGGCCGCCGCACAAACTTGCGCGATGCCGTTGCCCATGGTGCCCGAACCAATCACGCCTACCCGACGAATCGCCATTTTTAAACTCCAAATCATCCATCACGCCCATCTGGGCGCTCCAATTGCACCCGAACAGCCACCCCTGAGGAACTGTTCGCCCGAAACGGCCCAGAGTGTAAAGCGCGTTGTGCCGTCTTCCTGCTCGGCTTAGGGTTGCGCGTGACAGCCCGCTGGTCAGTCAAGCAGCAAGAACCGGCGTTACCATGGACGCCTGTTCCAACTGAACCGACAGGCCCGCCACCATGACCGTTGTCCTGAAAATCGACTTCGTCTCCGACGTGTCCTGCCCGTGGTGCGCCATCGGCCTGGGGGCCTTGCAGCAGGCCCTGACTCGGCTGGAGCCGGCCATCAGCGCTCGGTTGCACTTCCTGCCCTTTGAGCTCAACCCGCAAATGGCCCCCGGTGGGCAGGACCTGGGCGAACACCTGAGCCAAAAATACGGCACAACGGCCGAGCAGCAGGCCCAAAGCCGCGACCATATAGGCCGCCGCGGCGCCGAGGTCGGCTTCGAATTCAACCCGCAGGGCCGCGGGCGCATCTACAACACCTTCGATGCCCACCGGCTGCTGTTCTGGGCCGGCGAAGTCGAGCCGCACAAGCAACTGGCGCTCAAGCAGGCGCTGCTGCTGGCTTGCCACCGCGACCGGCAGGCCATGGATGAGCCTGCCGTGCTGCTGGCAGCCGCTGCAGCGGCCCGACTCGACGGCGCAGAGGCGGCGATCGTTCTTGCGAGCGATCGCTACGCCCAGGACGTCCGCGCCAGCCAGGCGCACTACCGCGACGCGGGCATCCATGCGGTGCCGGCGGTCATCGTCAACGACCGCCACCTGATTTCCGGCGGCCAACCCAGTGCGGTGTTCGAGCAGGCGCTGCGGCAAATCGCCGCCGAGGCCGGCTGACGCTGCATCGACCCCAGCCCCACCCCAGGCAGATCCCACCCAGGACGGACACCCCATGAGCCCGACACCCACCTGGGCCGAACAAGCGGCCGCCGAGCTGCTGCGCCAGCACCGCCAGGCCGAGCGCTTCGCTGGGCTGACCGTACCGGCCCCGCTGGTCGACGTGGCCAGTGCCTACGCCGTGCAAGACGCCCTGGTGCGCAGCAAATGCGCCGCACTGACCAGCCGACCCGCTGGCTACAAAATCGCGCTGACCACCGCTGCGATGCAGACCATGGTGGGATTTGAAGGCAGCGTCAGCGGCCGACTGCTGGCCTGTCAGATCCAGTCCAGCGGCGCGAAACTACAGGCCGCGCACTACGGCCGTCTGGCGCTGGAATTCGAAATCGCCTTCATCATGAAGGCCGATCTGCCCAGGCGCGTGCAGCCTTGGGAACACGACATTGCCGAGCACATTGCCCAGGCGGTGCCGGCGCTGGAACTGGTCGACGACCGACGGGCCGACTACACCGGTTTGCGCCAGGACATCTTGACCCTGGTGGCCGATAACGCGTGGAATGCGGGCCTGGTCATGGGCGAGCCGATTGAAGGGGCTGATCTGAGCCGGCTCGACCAGATCTGCGGCGTGGCCAGCATCGACGGCGCAGAGGTCGGCCGCGGCAAGGGCAGCGACGTGCTGGGCCATCCGCTGACCGCGCTGGCCTGGCTGGCCAACCACCTCACCGCTCGTGGTCTGACTCTGCGCCGCGGCGATATCGTGACCACCGGCAGCCTGGTCAAGAGCCAATTCCCGCAGGCCGGCAGCCAGGTGGTCTTCCAGCTCGATGGGGCCGCGCCCGTAAGCGCGTCCATCATCTGATCCGGCAACGATCAACGAGGGTGCTCAGGCCGGCACCATCACAAAATCGTAGTCCAGCGTGTAGAAATCGCGGCTCATGGCTTTGCCGTCAGGCGCCGTGCCGGCGCCTTGATGCACAAAGTCGGCGATCAGCGAGGGCCGCACACCGAAGACCGCATCGGCATCAAGATTCTTGCTGTTGCGGTCAAAAATATGCGTGATCAAGGGCTTTTGGCCCTGCGCCTGCACACGGAAATGAAGGTGGGCGGGGCGCCAGCTGCGGCCGGTGGTGTTGCTCAGCATGATGATGGCGGTGCCTTCCTGCGGCACCGGGTAATCGACCGGCATGACCGACCAGAAGTTGTAACGGCCATTGGCATCGGCGGTGAGCAGCGCGCGCGCCCAGGGCCCGTTGGTCTCCAGATCCTGCTGCACGTCGTACAGGCCGCGGTCGTCCGAATGCCAGACATCGATCTTGGCATGGGGCACCGGCTTGCCATCGACATCGCGCACCGTGCCCTGCGCATACATGGGCGTGCCCTGGGCGCCCGCGCTGATGTCGGCGCCGAGGGGAAATTCAGGTGCGTTCTCCAGCAAGAAGGGTCCGACCAAAGTCGGCTCGGTGGTGTGCGGCGGGCGCGGATAGTCCTGCGTCACCGTGAGCATCGACAGGCCCAGGGCGTCGGAAAAAATGATGAACTCGTTGCGCCCCGGACCACACCACTTGCCGGTCTCCTCCAGCAGGTTCATGGCATAAAGCCATTCGCCCGAAGTCAGCTTGACCTCTTTGGCAAAGGAGTGGATGTGGCGGATGAGCGAGAGCATGATCTCGCGCAGACGCGGATCGGGCGTGCTCTCGTAGCGCTTGAGCACCTCCTGCGTGATCAGGTCGATGGCGTCATAGCGGCTTTTCAGACCGCTTTCGGTGGGTGCGTTCATTTCGGGTTCTCCTTTATCGGCATCACAGGCAAACTAACAAAACTGTAGGGGCATTTTGCGCGCCCAATGTAACGGCTTTTCGAGCGGCTGGCCCAACAATGACCCTCACTACGGGATAGCCCTGATCCGGTGGCAGGCCGGCCCCTCAATAATCCGGCTCAGCAATCTTCACCCCCTAATCATTCCACAAAGGAGTCCGTCATGCAAAAGCGTCCCTTTCTCAAGGCACTCGGATCGACCATGGCCCTGGCCAGCATGCCCTCGCTGCTGCGCGCGCAGGGCCAGCCCATCCGGGTCGGCAGCACCATGTCGATGACGGGCCCGCTGGCGGCCACCGCCATCATTCATAAGATTTCGGCCGAGATCTTCATCGAGAACCTCAACAAACGCGGCGGTCTGCTGGGCCGCCAGATCGAGTGGATCATGAAGGACGACCAGTCGCGCCCGGATCTGGCACGCACCCAGTACGAACAACTGGTGACGGTTGACAAGGTCGATTTGCTGATGGGCCCTTACGCCACCGCCACCTCGCTGGCCGCCATGGGCGTGGCCCAGCGCTATGGCAAGTTCATCATCACCAACTCGTTTGGCATCCCCTCGCTGGCCAAGTACGACATGCACTTCCCGGCCTACGCCATGGGCCACGAGCCAGGCACCACCTCGCCGACCACCCTGCTCGACGCCTTTGCGGCCAACGGCATCAAACCGCAAACCGTGGCCCTGGTGACCAGCAAGTTCCCCTCGGTGATCTTCATGTCTCAGGGTGCACGCGAAGTGTTCAAAAAGCGCGGCATGCGTGAGCAACTGTGGCTCGAATGGGAATTTGGCAATCGCGACTTCGGCTCGATTGCGGCGCGTATCAAGGACGCGAATCCGGACTTCCTGTGGGTGGGGTCCATTGGTGCGGAGAGCATCCAGTTGCTCGAGGCCATGGCCAAGATCGACTACCGGCCCAAGCTGCACTTTCACCTCTACCCCACGCCAGGCCCCATGGCCCAATCGCCGCTGGCAGCCAACGCGCTGTCCTTCACCACCTTCGAGCAGCACGCGCCGTTTACCAGCAACCCGGCCTACGCCGACGTGTTCAAGACCTTCAACGACCGCGCGGCCAAGGCCAACCTGCCTGACACCGCCTTCGAGCTGCAGGCTGCCAACTGCTACGCGGGCTGGCAGGTGCTCGAAGCCGGTGTCAGGGGCACGAACAGCCTGGACGACAAGCGCATCGCCGACTGGCTGCGCAAGAACCGGGTCGACACCATCGTCGGTCGGCTCCGCTTTGACGGGCCGAACAACTACGGCGACGACTCCAACCGGGTCAAGCAGATCCAAAACGGCAAGTGGCTGGTGGTGCACCCGCGGGAGTTTGCCTTCCCAGGCAGCAAGCTGCAGGGCTGATCGCCGGGGCTGCGCGTCGCCTGCATGGCGGCGACGCAGCGCTCGGAGGGGGCTTTGAGAGGGGTCTCAGGGCGCGCTCGGATGCGCCGGCGCTTCGGCTCGCACCCTGAACTCGAACACATCGGCCCGGTTGTAGTGGCCTGCAAAATCCATGGCCACCTTGCGCACGAGGATGTCGTTGAGATCGACCTCGGCGTAAACCAGCCCCTCCCCGGCCAGGCTCGGGGTCAGAACCTGGCCCGATGGACCGATCACACTGGCGTAGCCCTTGCCTTTGAGGGCCTGCATGAAGGCGACTTCCTGCTCGCCGGCTTGGTATGCGTCGATCGCCTCCTGGGTCAGCACGCCGGTGGAATTGACCACAAAGCAGCCCATGGTGACGGCCAGACCCCGGGTGAGGGTGGGAATCACATCGCCCAAGCTGACGGTGGGTGAGACGAACGCAGGCCATGAGGCCACATGCACCAGCGGGTACTGCAACAGCAGGTGGTAGGCTGCCAAAGGGTTGCCGTTTTCGCCGCAGATCAGGCCGCTGATGCGCCCGAAAGCCGTCTCAAAGGCGCTTAGCGTGTCGCCGTAGCCACCGGTGTGCACCAGCTTTTCGGCCAGGGTCGGCATCAGCTTTTGATGCTTGCCCAGCACTTGCCCCTCGGGGCCGATGAACAGTTGCGTGTTGTACATCGTGCCCGTGCTGTCGGGCCGCTTCTCGCAAACCCCCACCACGGCCGTGATCCCGGCCTCACGGCAGGCCTGGGCCAACTCGTCGGTGGCCGCGCTGGGAATGACGACCGCGTTTTGGAACAGTCGCGCGGACAGCCCCAGGCTGATCTTGTCGGTGGCCGGTCGCACCGTGAACCAACAGGGATGGGCCGGAATAAAACCCTCGGGAAAGGCAATCAGGTCAGCGCCTTGCGCGCCGGCTTGCGCAATCAGGTCACAGGCCTTGGCCACACTGGCCTGGCGGTCCAGATGGACCGAGGCGGCCTGCACGGCAGCGAGCTTGAGGCGGGGCAACACATCACCCATGGCATGGACTCCTTGGCATCTGGGGCCGCGATTCGGGGTCCAGGGATTCGACCACAAAAAGACTGGCGTGCGGCCACTTCACGGGCCCAATTCAATCGGCCTGGTGCTCCAAGCGCGACAACACATGCTCGGCAAAAGCGTGTGCGATCACCGGCAGTTGCCGTCTTGCGAGCCTGGCTATCAAGATGTGCCCCAGGGGGAAACCGTCGTCAGCATGGACTCTGGCAAAGACAGCGCCTGGGCGGCACCGAGCAGGGCCGCTGGCATGGGACTGTCGATCAGCCACACCGGGATGGGTTGCAGGTAGTCCCGGTAGCGGCCCTTGGCCTCAAAGCGCGCGCGAAACGGCGACTGCTCAAAACGTCGGCCCATACGCGGCACGATGCCGCCGCCAATGTAAACGCCCCCGCGCGCACCCAAAGTCAGGGCCAGATCGCCGGCCACCTGACCGAGAAAGCCACAAAACAGATCGAGCGTCTCGAGCGCCATCGGATCGACGCGCGGCTGCGCTTGAGTGTCTGCGCCGCCAACCGATACATCCGGCTCCATGGCCCGTTGCATGATCTGCGCCGGCGTCAGGGGCTCGATCGCCAGACCCCGCAGTTGCGCCAGCGCACCATAAAGGTGGACCAGGCCCGCACCGGAGAGCACCCGCTCGGCCGACACATGTCCGTAGCGCGCTTGCAACATCTCGATGACTGCAAACTCCGAGGCATTGCTCGCGGCCAGCGTGACATGCCCGCCCTCGCCTGCAATCGGCAAGAACAAGCCCGCGGCAGCATCTTGGACCAGACCCGAGACACCCAAGCCCGTACCGGGACCGAGCAAAGCGATAGGGGCACCCAAGACGGGCGAGCCACCTCCGATTTGTCGCTTGGCCCGCTCGTCCAGCTGCGGCAAAGCCAAAGCCAGCGCAGTGAAGTCGTTGAGCACCAGCAAGCGTTCGAGCCCGAGCTCAGAACGCAAGGCACGGGCTGAAAACGCCCACCGGTGGTTGGTCATGGCCAGCCAGTCACCGAGCACCGGCGTGG
The DNA here is from genome assembly GCA_044350985.1 of Polaromonas sp. Taxonomy (GTDB): domain Bacteria; phylum Pseudomonadota; class Gammaproteobacteria; order Burkholderiales; family Burkholderiaceae_C; genus Polaromonas. The sequence goes on from JBILGP010000027.1 coordinate 8,360, forward strand.
CAATGCCGATGGCCGCACAGGCAGGGCGGCCCTGCAAACTGAGCTGCAAATAGGCCTGCACCGCGTCGGCCAAGCTCGGGTACTGCGCGCAAGGCAAGACCTGCACCTGCTCGATGGCTGAGCCTTCGTGCGACTGCCAGGCAAAGCGCGCGTGGGTGCCCCCCACGTCACCGAGCAGGCGCGGAAACAGCGGCCCCGGGCGGCGCGTGGGAGCGACGCACTGCAGCATGATCAATCAGCCCCGGACGCGGCGGCCCGCAGCGAGACACATGAGCCGCTCCAGTGCCGCACTCAAGGTCTGGTGGCTTTCAAGCAACCGGTTCATGGCCCCAAAAGCCTCCTGACTTGCGAAGGCCATCATCTACCGCCCGAACACACAGGGGCGAGTTCCTTGGCGCCGGGCATGGACCGCCATGCTGATTCAATCGGACTCACCGCGGATCGAGCTTTCCCCTGGCCCGAGGTGTTTGCCGAAGGCTTGAAACGGCTTAAGCCGATCCATCGCCCAAGCGCGTCGGCGGCTCTTGCATGGCCTGCGCCAGCTCGGTCTGACCGCGCCCGCGCAAGGCGTCGGCGGCGCCCTGCACATCGCGTGGCTCACGGTTCTGGCTGAGCTTGGATTTGCCTTCAATGGCGGTGATGGTGATCTCGATGCCGACCACCGCACGCAGCATGGTGTCGATGTAAGACGCGGGCGAATCCCCCATCTTCCAGGGCCTGGGCTCCTGCGCCTCGTGCGTGCGGGTCAGGCGCGCGAGCACGCCGCGCAGATACCTTTCGTCGTCGCGCACCGTCAGCCGGCCATGAACATGCACGACCTCGTAGTTCCAGGTCGGCACCAGCCGATGCGTTTCGTGCTTGCTCGGATACCAATTGGGCGAGATGTAGCTTTCTTTGCCGCGAAAGATCACGAGAACATCCCCATCGCCTTGCTGCCAGAGCGGATTGGCACGCGCCACATGCGCCCGCAGCGTGCCCAGGGGGCCGGCAGCAGGATCGAGCTCAAAAGGCAGGTGATTGGCATCGAGTGCGCCACCGTGGGCGGTGACCAACACACCGAGCGGATGGTCGGTGACGATGCGGTGCATGGCCGCCGGATCACTCACGCGAAAGTGTTCGGGTGTGTACATGGTGGATTCGATTCGTTTTCGGCTGGCTGATTGTCACCCACGCGCCGCGACGAGAAGGCGGGACGATTGGGTTGGGCAGCAATCGGCCAAAACTGAGGTTTCCACCCTTGACCCAGCCCGTGCCACTTGTGCAACATGGCCGTGTTCAACCAACAAGGAGACCCCATGCGCATTTCCCGCCGCCGCTTTTCTGCAGGACTGACCGCAGCCAGCCTGGGCCTGGGCAGCCACCTGTCCTGGGCACAGTCCTTTCCGTCCAAGCCGATCCGCATCATCGTGCCCTTTCCGGCCGGCGGCACCACCGATGTGGTGGCCCGCCTGATCGCCCAGCGCATGAGCGAGACCATGGGCCAGCCGGTGCTGATCGAAAACCGAGGCGGTGCGGGCGGCGCGATTGGCGCCGATGCCGTGGCCAAGGCGGCGCCCGACGGCCACACCCTGCTGATGCACAACCTGACCTTCCCCATGACCACGGTGGCGCAGACCTTGGCGGGCCGCTCGC
>JBILGP010000407.1:0-2940 GCA_044350985.1 Polaromonas sp.
CGTGCGCGACCCCGATCCGGTGCTGATCTTGGAGCCGGTGCCGCTGTACCGCTCGCTGCGCGGCGAGGTCGAGGACAACGGCATCGCCGTGGAGCTGGGCCAGGCCGAGACCGTGCGCGCCGGCCGTGACCTGACGTTACTCACCTGGGGGCCGCTGCGGCACGACTGCCTGGGCGTGGCCCAGGCGCTACAGCAAGAGCAAGGCTGGGACATCGAGGTGATCGACTTGCGCTCGCTCGTTCCTTACGACGAAGACGCCATCCTCGCCTCGGTGCGCAAGACCGGCCGCCTGGTGATCGCGCACGAGGCGCCCATGTCCGGGGGCTTTGGTGGAGAGATCGCGGCCATGGTGCAGCAAAAAGCCTTTGGCTACCTGCACTGCCCGATCGAGCGCGTGGCCCCGCCAGACCTTCCTTACGGCTATGCCGGCGCGGACCAGTTCTACAGGCCCAACGAGCGCAGGATTCGTGCGGGCATTGCGCGCACCATGGAGTTCCAGATATGAAGTTCGAGTTCAAGCTGCCCGACATCGGGGAGGGCATCCACGAGGCCGAGCTGCTGCAGTGGTCTGTGCAGCCTGGGCAGCGCATCAAGGAAGGGCAAGATGTCGCCGTCATGAACACGGACAAGGTCGCCGTCGACCTGCCCTCTCCGCGCTCGGGCACCGTGGTGTCGTTGCACGGCGCGGTGGGCGATGTGATCACCGTCGGCACCGTGATCATGGTGCTGGAAATGCAGGACGCCTCTGCTGCGGCGGTGGCCGCCGCGGCGCACCCAGGCCCGGCTGCGGCCGCAGATTCGGCCGTGCCGTCGGCGCCGGGGCCTGTGTCCGGCGAGGCTAACAAGTCCGAGGAAGGCTATTTCGCCGCAGGCCCGTCGGTGCGCCGCCTTGCGCGCGAACTCGGCGTGAGCCTGGCACAGGTCGCAGGCTCTGGACCCCGAGGGCGCATCCTGCGCGCCGACGTCGAGGCGGCGGGGCGCTTGGCACCCGTTGCCGCGGCTGCGCCGGCCACGCCCGAGCCCGTCACGGCACGCACGCCGGCACGCATGCCAGAGCACACGCCAGGGCGCACCCTGCGGCGCGAGCGGCTGGCTGGCGCTCGCCTGACTTCGGCGCGCAACCTGCATGGCTCGGTCCAGCGCAGCGTCACCACCACCACCACCTTCGAGGTGCCGGGCGACGGGCTGCTGCGGCTGCAGTCCGTGCTGGCACCGCAAGCCCAGCTGCACGATCTCAAGCTTTCGCCCTTGCATCTCATTGCCAAGTGCGTTGCCGCCGCGCTGGTGCGCCACGAACGCTTCAATGCCACGATCGACGAAGACACGCAGGAGCTGCTGCTGCGCGAGTCGGCCGATCTGGGCATTGCGGTGGCCGCTGCCGATCGGCTGGTGGTGCCCGTGGTCTACGGCGCCGACCAACGCCTGCTGTTTGACCTCGTCAGGACCATGGATGACCAAGCCCGCCGCGCGCGCGAGGGCCAACTCCTGCTGTCCGAGCTGAGCGGCGGCAGCTTCACGGTCTCGAGCACGGGCGGCATGGAGCGCGCGACCATGCTCTCCACGCGGCCGATCATCAACCCGCCCCAGACCGCGACGCTGTGGGTCTCGCGCATCGTCGACCGGCCCCGCGTGATCCAGGGCGTGCTGTCGGCCGGGCCCATGCTCACCGCCAGCCTGAGCTTTGACCACCGCTTTATCGACGGGGCCGAGGCGGTGCGCTTCATCAATGACTTGGCCGACCTTCTCGAGCATCCCGAGCGGGCCCTGGGCTGACAGCAGCTCGCCCTTCAAGCGCTTTGCCGTCCGCCACCGCGATTGGACACCGCATGACCTCTGAATACGCCCAGATCCATCCGCAGGCCCTGACCGGCTACATCGCGGCCATCGCCTGCGCCGCGGGCAGCCACGACGCCGAGGCCCAGCGGGTGGCCCGCAACTTGGTGCTTGCCAATTTGTCGGGCCATGATTCGCACGGCGTGGGCATGATGCCCTGGTACGTCAAGTACATCCGCTCTGGCGCCCTGGCCCTTAACCGTGGCGCGCAGGTGACCGGCGACATGGGCGCGATGCTGATGGTCGACGGCCAGATGGGCTACGGCCAGGTGATCGGGCATGAGGCGATGCAACTGGGCATTGAGCGCGCGCGCCAGCAGGGGATGGCGCTGGTGGCGCTGCGCAACAGCCACCACCTCGGCCGCATTGGCCAGTGGGCCGAGGACTGCGCCGCCGCTGGCATGGTGTCCATCCATTTCGTCAATGCCCTGCTCTGGCCGCTGGTTGCGCCGTATGCGGGTTCAGACGCGCGCTTTGCGACCAATCCGTTTTGCGTCGGTGTTCCCAGGGACAAGGACGCGCCGATCATCCTCGACTTTGCCACCACCAAGCTTGCGCTGGGCAAGGTGCGGGTCGCGATGCAATCGGGCAAGCCGGTGCCGCCGGACGCCCTGATCGACAGCGCGGGTCGCCCCACCCAGGACCCGCGCGTGATGTTCGAAGCCGATGCCGCCGGCAAGCTCGGCGCCATGCTTCCGTTTGGCGGGTACAAGGGCTTTGGCATGGCCCTGGTGTGCGAACTTCTCGGCGGCGCGTTGACCGGCGGTGCGACCCTGCACGCGCCCACGCATGTCGACGGCATCTACAACAACATGCTGTCCATCCTGATTGATCCGGCCCGCCTGGCCGGCGATGGATTTCACCGGGAGATGGATTCGTTCATTCAATGGGTGCGCCTGTCTCCGGTGGCGCCGGGCCACGACCGGGTGTACATCGCCGGCGAGCCCGAATTGCAGAGGCGGCAGGAGCGCGCCCAGGCGATCGCGATCGAGGCCGCCACCTGGGCCGACCTGCGCCAGTGCGCCCAGCAGGTGGGGATGAGCGAGGCCGACATCGCCACCTACACCCGCGAAGCCCGGTTTTGCTAGGGATTGCGAGTACCGCTCC
>JBILGP010000409.1:0-2937 GCA_044350985.1 Polaromonas sp.
GACGCACTGGTTGCGCAATATCCAGGCGTTGGTTGCCAGTGGGCGCCGGCTGCTTGTTCCCGATCTGCCCGGTTTTGGCGATTCGGCCTTGCCCCCCGACGGGCGCGATGCCGATGCCATGCCCGCTGTGCTCGAGCAGGGGCTGCAGCAACTGCTCGGTCAGGCGCCTTGCGAGCTGGTCGGTTTTTCGTTTGGCGCCATGGTGGCCGCTCTGCTGAGCCAGCAGCATGCCCATCGGGTTGCGCGGCTGGTGCTGATTGGGCCGCCGGGCCTGGGCCGGCCCACGCTCGAGCCCATTGCGCTGCGGGCCTGGCGGCATCTACAGACGCCGGCCCAGCGGCTGGCGGCGCACACCCACAATTTGCGTGAAATCATGCTTCACCATGACGCCTCGATCACGCCGCTGGCGTGCCAGTTGCAGCAGCTCAATGCCGAGCGCGACCGCTTGCCGCATCGGCGCATGTCGCGCACCGACCGTGCGGCCCAGGCCTTGCTGCAGGTGCGCTGTCCGGTGCATGTGCTCTACGGTGAGCACGACCGCTACTACCGAGGGCAGACGCAGCAGATCGAGGCGGTGCTGCGCGGCTGTCCCGGTTTTGTGCAGATGCAGCCCATTGCTGATGCCGGCCACTGGGTGCAGTTTGAACGGCCGGGGCCCTTCCACGCCGCGCTGCTGGGCGTGCTCGATCGAGCCGAGTCGTGATTTGTGGCCGACAATCGGCGCCATGGCACTGAGTTGGTATCTGATCCACAGCAAGCCTCGGCAGGAGAAGGTGGCGCTGGAGAACCTCGAGCGCCAGGGCTACCCCTGTTATTTGCCGGTTTTGCGACTCGAAAAGCTCAGGCGCGGCGCGTTGGTGGTGCTCGAGGAGCCGCTGTTTTCGCGTTACCTGTTTGTCCAGCTCGACACGGACAGCAGTGCGCGCAGTTGGACCCCTATTCATTCGACTCGGGGCGTGAGCCGACTCGTGCGCTTTGGCCTCGAGCCGGCGCGTATCGATGATGCCTTGGTGGCCTACCTGCGCCAGCAGCAGGACCGGGCTGCTGTGATCAAGCGGCTGTTCGAGCCGGGCCAGCGGGTGCTGGTCACCGAAGGCGCTTTTGCAGGCGTCGAAGGCGTTTTTCAGATGGACGATGGTCAGGCCAGGGCCATGGTGCTGATCGAGTTGCTCAGCCGGCAAGTCAGGCTGCCGGTTACTGCAGCCCAGCTTCGCGCACTGCCTTGACGGGTTGGACTGGATTTGCGCTCGGGCCGTAGGACAGTCGCGCGTCTTGCGCCGCGCGGGGTCTGAGCCGGGGCGCAATCGCGCTGGGCGGCCTAAAATTGTGGCTGAACTTATCTTGGGCCAGCGTGATCGCACCTTGCGCGCCTTCTGCTACCGTCTCCTTTTGAACTTACTGGTGCATCCGACATGAGTTACCCTGAAAAGACTTTTCACCGGCCGCAGGGCGGCGACGGCCTGACCGTGGCATTGGTGGACGCCCGTTATCTGCGCTGGCTGGCGCGCTCGCATGAGGCCGACGGCGAGCCGGCTGGCCTGCCCTCGCGCGAGGGGGTCAGCGAGATGCTGCGCCACGCGCTCAACCGCAGCGGCGTGCGTGCCAATGTGCTGCGAACCTACTGGTATGCCGATCAGGACGATCAGGCGGTGTACGACGAGCAGACGCTGCGGCTGCTGCCCGCTGGCGACAGCGACGGCGTGGCTCTGGTGCGTCAGATGGCCGCTGATCTGCAGGCGCTGGTGGCCGGCGGTCGGGTCGACGCGGTCTGCATTGCCAGCGACGACGACCGGCTGATGGCGGCGATCGATGCGGCCAAGCTGGCAGGTCTGATGGTCTATCTGCTGGCCGATGAAAGAGCACAGTCCATGCCCCGCCTGATGCAGCAGGACCCGAGCTGGGCTCGGCTGCTGCGCGAAGCCGATCGGCGCATCACCGTGCGTTCGTCGGAGTTGGCGCAAATGCTTTCGGCGCGCGCGGCCGGACCGACCGATGGACCCGTCAGCGCCGCGCTCGATGCCCAACTGCAGGTGGTGGTCCAGGCCTGGTGGGACGACTTGGTCGAGGACGATCGGGAAACCCTGCGCGAGGAACTGCCGGGTCAGCGCGGTCTGCCGCCAGAGGTCGACCGCGAATTGTTGATGCGCGCCAAGAACGCGCTCGGACGGAGCCTGAACTTTCAGGAAAAACGGGTGCTGCGCTCACAAGCGCGTCAGCAGGCCACGGGTCAGGCGCAGCAGCCCGGTGAAGCGCTGCACGAGGAGTCCTGAGCCGGGCAGTCAGGTTCCCGGGGCGGCGCAGGCTTGTGCGCTGCGCTTGCTGCCCCACCTGAAATGCACCAGGCTGCGGTAGATGTGTGCGTACAGCAAGGTGACGCCTACCAAGCCAGTGAACAGCATCATGCTGTTGCCGGCAAAAACCACCGCCCAGGCCGTGCACAGCAGGCTCGCAGGCCACATCAGCATGCCCGTGACCGAGTTCAGGCCGAGCACGCTGGCTTGGCGCAGCCAAAAGGCGGTGACGCGCCGACGCACCAGGCTGTGCAGATGCAGGCGATCCGGGTGACCGGGATGGTGCTTGCGATAGCGGCGTCGCGCGATGCTGAAAAACACTTCTAGCACGGGGTAGGCGCACACCATGATGGGCGCCCAGCTTGACACCGAGCTGTTCCGGGCGGCCAGCAACACGCTGATCGCGCCGGTGATAAACCCGGCCAGATAGGCTCCGCCATCGCCGAGAAAAATCTTGCCCCAGGGCCAGTTGAGCAGGGCAAAGCCGAGGATGGATGCGGCCGTGACGAAAGCCAGCAGGGCCAGGTCGCGGTCGCCGGCGTCGAGGGCGATCCAGCCCAGGCCGCTGAGCATGATGATCAGCGATCCAGCCGACAGCCCATTGAAGCCATCGATGAGATTGACCCCGTTGGCCATCGTGCCCAGC
>JBILGP010000410.1:0-2933 GCA_044350985.1 Polaromonas sp.
CCAGCCTTCATGCAGTTGCCAAAAAAGGCCGCGCCCGCACCGAGCGCGCTCAGCTCCAACTGAGCGGCCATGCGCCAGAGCTCGCCTAGATCGGGATGGCCGGGGTTGCCGTCAAAGACGACCACGGTCGAGCCCACCAGCAGCCCGCTCACGCCGATGTTCCACATCACCCAGCCGGTGCTGGAGAACCAGCAGTAGCGATCGTCGGGGCCGAGCCCGAGATGAAGGCCCAGCGCCTTGAGGTGCTCGAGCACCACGCCGCCTTGACCATGCACCAGCGGCTTGGGCATGCCGGTGGTGCCCGATGAGTACACCACCCAAAAAGGATGGCTGAACTCGACCGGCTCGATCGACAGATCGGCCGGCTCGGCCATCCATTGCGGCCAGGCGACGGTGCCGGGGAGCACCTGAGTCGGGTGCAGATAGGGCAGGCTGACCACCTGCTGCACGCTCGGCAGCACGCGGCGCAGGTGCTCGACGGCCTCGGCGCGATCGACCGCCTTGTCGCCGTAGCGGTAGCCGTCGACGGCCAGCAGCAGCTTGGGCGCGATCTGGCTGAAGCGGTCGACCACGCTGGGCGTTCCCATGTCGGGCGAGCAGCTCGACCAGACCGCGCCGATGCTGGCGCAGGCCAGCAGCGCCACGGCCGCCTCCGGCACATTGGGCAGGTAGGCGGCCACGCAGTCGCCAGGGCCCACGCCCATGCGCCGCATCGCGGCGGCCACGGCGCCGACCTGCGCGCGCAGCTCGTCCCAGCTGAGCACCTGCTCGCCGCGGGTCTGCGAGCGTGCAATGATGGCCGGTCGCTGACCGTCACCGAGGTGCCAGCGCAACGCCTGCTCGGCGTAATTGAGCCGAGCGCCCTCGAACCAGCGCGCCCCCGGCATCTGACGAAGCGCCAGCACAGGCTGCTCGGTCCGATGCCCGCGCACATCGAAGTAGCGCCAGATCGAGTCCCAGAAGCCCTCCAGGTCATCGACCGACCAGCGCCACAGCGCGTCGTAGCTGTCAAACCGCAAGCCCTTGTCGGCTTGCAGCCAAGTCATGTAGTGGCGCATGCGGCTGTTGTCGATGCGCTGCGCTGTCGGGGTCCAGATGGGCTTGCTCATGGTGCTTATGATGCCACTGCTGAGCAATGGGGCGCGGTCTGGTCAGATCGCTGCGGTGATGCTGTCCATCCATGTCCCCAGGTCCAGCGCATCCAGGCGGCCTTGCTGCACATGCTCGCGCAGTTGCCGCACCGCATGGGGCAGGCCCGGTGCGTGCTTGCTGGACAGTCGGGTGATCTTGTCCATGACCGCCTCGTGGCCGAGCGGTCGGGCGGGGCTGCCGAGGGCCGCCTCACAAAACGCCTGCACCTGGCTGCCGTCGTCGAGTTCGAGGCTGACGTGAGCCGGGCGGTCGCAGGGCCAGGGCTTGACGTGGGGCAAATCGGTCAGTGTGACGCGCTGGCGCAACTGCGCAATCAGCGGATCGGACAGGCTCGTCTCAAAGAAGTTGCTGGGCTCGTCGGCGCCGTGGGCCAAGGTGGCGGCCACCGCATGCACGATGGAAAACTTGGCCGCCAGCGCCGTCGTGGGCTGTCGGTTGTCGAACTTCATGACGCTAGGGCTGACCTGGACGATCAGTCGTCGCACCGAGCGGCCTGCGCGCAGATCGGGGCGATCTTGCAGGATGGATTCGAGCGCCTCCATGGCCGCATGCGCATGGTGGCAAGAGCCGTAGAGCTTGTGGTAGCCCGAGGCCACGGCCCATTGCTGGCCCAGACCGTCGCTCAGTTGATCGGCCCGTGTCTGCGCTGCGCCCAGGATCTGCTCGTAGACCTCGCCCGCTGAAGTTGCCGTGCCGCTGATGCCCAGCTGCGCCATCTCACAGGCAAAGTGTCCCAACCAGACGCCGGCCGCGGGCCAGGCGTTGCGGATCAGCGCGCCTTGCAGCGCGTGGCTGTAGGGGCCGGGCGAGACCAGCGTGGCTGCGCCGCTCAGAGCCGCCTCGAACCTCGCCGCGTCGTATCGGCGCAGACTCGCCAGGCCGGCGGCGGCGCACACCGCGTTGAAGGCGCCGTGTGGATGGATGCGCGGCAAGGTGCCGGGCCAGGTGTTGGCAAACCGGGCGCCCACTTCGTAGGCCACCACGGTGGCCCGCATGACATCGGCAAAGCGATGGCCTTGCGCCTGCGCCGCCGCCAGGATCAGCGGTTGGCTGAGCGCGCCAGGATGCACCGCCGTCCGGGTGTAGCCATCGTCGAGCTCGTTCCAGGTGATGGCCAGGCCGTTGCCGAGCGCGGCATGAAGCATCGACAGGCGCGGCCCGCCCCGACGCAGCAAGGTGCTGGGGCCGCCCGGGTCCAGGGTCAAAAGCCGGTCGTGGTAGGCCTGCACCTGCGGCTCGTCGGCAGCCGAGGCCGTGGCAGCGATGTTGTCGCCCAGCACCAGCGCAGCTTTTAGCAAGACCTCTTTGGGAATCTCCTCCAGGCGCAGGCTGCTGGCCCACTCGCAAAGTTGGACCAGCCCTGCCTCCACGGTCTGGGAGGGTTTGCCGCTGGCTGGCTCTGGTGCTTGGCTCATGGTGCAGTTGGCGGGTGATGGGCGTTCCTGCGCCGATTGCCAAGGGCCATCACGGCTGGCCCTTTCTTGGGGAGTCGCCCAGCTGTTGCTGCAGCCGCGCCCGCCAGGCAGGCTCGTGCAGCAGCCGCAGCAAGGCATCGGCCCGAGGCGCCTCTTCGGGCCGCTGGAGCAGCTCCAGCGCATGCCAGAGCAGCACCAGATTGCATGACAGTACCGGTTTGCCCGCTGGGGTGTGGGGTTGCTCAGCCAGTGCCGGCAGGGTCGGCAGCCCGGTGCCCAGCAGCAGCACCGCATCGACCTCGGGGTGCGTGACGGCCGCGATACCTTGCGCCGCCGCCTGCCTTTCCAAGGCGTAGATCGGGTGGA
>JBILGP010000411.1:0-2932 GCA_044350985.1 Polaromonas sp.
GCGGGCGCGTGCGACGGCGAGCTTGTCATCGGGCGCGAGTTCGTCCATACCGAGAATGGCGATGATGTCGCGCAACTCTTTGTAGCGCTGCAGTGTGCCCTGCACCGCACGGGCGGTGCTGTAGTGGCCGTCGCCGACCACATGGGGATCGAGCTGACGGCTGGTCGAATCGAGCGGGTCAACCGCCGGATAGATACCCAGCGCGGCGATGTCGCGCGAGAGCACCACGGTGGAGTCCAAGTGGGCAAAGGTGGTGGCAGGCGAAGGATCGGTCAAGTCGTCGGCTGGCACGTACACGGCCTGAATCGAGGTGATCGAGCCGACCTTGGTGGAGGTAATGCGCTCTTGCAGGCGACCCATTTCCTCGGCCAGCGTCGGCTGGTAACCCACGGCCGAAGGCATACGACCGAGCAGAGCCGACACCTCAGTACCGGCCAGGGTGTAACGGTAGATGTTGTCCACGAAGAACAGGACGTCACGGCCTTCGTCGCGGAAGGACTCGGCAATGGTCAAGCCGGTCAAAGCCACGCGCAGGCGGTTGCCAGGGGGCTCGTTCATCTGGCCGTAGACCATCGCCACCTTCGATTCGGCCAGGTTGTCGAGCTTGACCACGCCCGAATCAGCCATCTCGTGATAGAAGTCATTGCCCTCACGGGTGCGCTCGCCCACGCCCGCAAACACGGACAGACCCGAGTGCGCCTTGGCAATGTTGTTGATGAGCTCCATCATGTTGACCGTCTTGCCCACGCCGGCGCCGCCGAACAAACCGACCTTGCCGCCCTTGGCAAACGGGCAGACCAAGTCGATCACCTTGATACCGGTCTCCAGCAGCTCGGTCGAGGGTGAGAGTTCGTCATAGGCCGGGGCCTTGCGGTGAATCGATGCAGTCAGGGTCAGGTCGACCGGGCCGCGCTCGTCGATGGGGTTGCCCAGCACGTCCATGATCCGGCCCAGTGTGGCCTTGCCCACCGGCACGGTGATCGGGGCGTTGGTGTTGTAAACCATGTTGCCACGGCGCAGACCATCCGAAGATCCCAGCGCGATGGTGCGCACCACGCCGTCGCCGAGTTGCTGCTGCACCTCCAGCGTCAGGGCCGAGCCCTCCATTTTGAGCGCGTCGTAGACACTGGGCATCTGGTCGCGCGCGAACTCCACGTCCACCACTGCGCCAATGCACTGAACAATCTTGCCTTGAGCGTGAGCCATGATTGAATCCTTTTTCCGTTTCTTGAATACTCGTTCGACGCCAGTCTGGGGCTCAGACGGCGGCGGCACCGGCCACGATCTCCGAAAGCTCTTTCGTGATCGCTGCCTGGCGCGTTTTGTTGTAGACCAGTTTGAGCTCTGAAATCACATTGCCGGCGTTGTCGGTGGCCGACTTCATGGCCACCATACGCGCCGACTGCTCAGAGGCCATGTTCTCGGCCACAGCCTGATAGACCAGCGCCTCGACATAACGCACCAGCAGGTCGTCGATGACCAACTGTGCATCGGGCTCGTAGATGTAGTCCCAGCCGTGATGCCCCTTGTCGGCCTCCAGCTTGGCCAGCGGCAGCAACTTCTCGACCACAGGCTCCTGGCGCATGGTGTTGATGAACTTGGTGTAGCACAAATACACCGCGTTGATCTTGCCTTGAGCATAGGCGTCGAGCAGCACCTTGACCGGGCCGATCAATTTCTCCAGGTGAGGCTTGTCGCCCAATTGGGTGACGTGCGAAACCACCGGCGCGCCGATGCGGTTAAGAAAGCCCATGCCCTTGGTCCCGATGGCCACAGCCTGCACTGCATGACCGGCGGCCTGCACCTCGCGCAGCTTGCCGGTGACGGCGCGCAGCACATTGGTGTTGAGTCCGCCACACAGGCCCTTGTCTGTCGAGACGACGATAAAGCCAGTGGCCTTGGCGTCGTTGCTCTGCATGAAAGGGTGGGTGTATTCGGGGTTGGCATGGCCCAGGTTGGCCGCAATATTGCGAACCTTGTCGCTGTAGGGGCGGGCGGCACGCATCCGTTCTTGCGCCTTGCGCATTTTGGAGGCGGCCACCATCTCCATGGCCTTGGTGATCTTCTTGGTGTTTTCCACCGATTTGATCTTGCCGCGGATTTCCTTGCCTGCTGCCATATGAGCTCCTAAAGGGTTCTAAGGCTCGAAGACTTCAGGCGAAGGACTTCTTGAACTCGGCGATGGCAGCACTCATTTCTGCTTCCGCGTCCTTGTCCATGGCTTTGCTCGACTCGAGTTTGGCCAGGAGGGCGGCATGCTTGTCTTTGAGGTGGCTGTGCAGACCCGACTCGAAGGCCAGCAGTTTCTTCACCTCGACATCGTCCATAAAGCCCTTGTTCACAGCGAACAGCGTGGCTCCCATCAGGCTGATGGGCAGCGGGCTGTACTGCGGCTGCTTGAGCAATTCGGTCACGCGAGCGCCGCGGTCGAGCTGCTTGCGGGTGGCTTCGTCCAGGTCGGAGGCAAACTGCGCAAAGGCGGCCAATTCACGGTACTGGGCCAAGTCGGTACGGATACCACCCGAAAGGCTCTTGATCAACTTGGTTTGAGCCGCACCGCCGACGCGAGAGACCGAAATACCGGCGTTGATGGCAGGGCGGATACCGGCGTTGAACAAGCTGGTTTCCAGGAAGATCTGACCGTCGGTGATCGAGATCACATTGGTCGGCACGAAGGCCGACACGTCACCGGCTTGCGTCTCGATCACGGGCAGTGCGGTCAGCGATCCGGTTTTGCCCTTGACTTCGCCCTTGGTGAAGGCTTCGACGTACTCGGCATTGACGCGAGCGGCACGCTCGAGCAGACGGCTGTGCAGATAGAACACGTCGCCGGGGTAGGCTCCGCGTCCCGGAGGACGGCGCAGCAGCAGAGACACTTGGCGGTAGGCCACGGCCTGCTTGGACAGATCGTCATAGACGATCAGGGCGTCTT
>JBILGP010000412.1:0-2929 GCA_044350985.1 Polaromonas sp.
CACGGCCTCGGCCTTGCGCCCGAGGTAAGACGTGATCACCACCGGCTGCTGGGCCGCCAGCAGCCGATCGGCGATGCGCTGCGCCCGCTCAGCATCAATGCCGCCGAGCAAGGAGGGGCCATAACGCTGGGCATCAAAGGCCTGGGCGGTGGCGCTGACCTGCTCGGCCAGCACCTCGCGCGGCAAGGTCATGAACACCGGCCCGGGCGGCTCGCTGTGCATGACGGTATGGGCGCGGCGCAGGGCCTCGCGTGCGACCACGGCGGTGGGCAGGTTGTACTCCCATTTGACGTAGGGCCGCACCAGGCTGCCGATGTCAAACGGGTCCTGCACAAAATGCACATAGTTGTCGCGCGAGCCAGGCAGCTCGCCACGCAGCGTAAAGGGCGCCTTGCCCGCCAGCAGCATGACCGGCAGACGCGCGCGCAGCATGTTGTGCATGCCCATGACGGCATTGGCCGTGCCAGCATCGACGTGCACCATGACCGCCTGACCGCGGCCGGTCAGGGCGGCGTAACCGGCAGCCATGTGTACCGCCACGTTTTCATGCGGACACAAGATGAACTGCGGATGGGCTCGGCCTTGCGCGTCCCAGCGCGCGAGCTCCTCGATCAAGCTGACGTGATCGGTTCCCAAATTGGAGAACACATGCTCGATGCCCAGATCGGTGAGCCCCTGCAAGAAGTGATGGGCGCCGCTGGCGCTGGACGTGGGCTGTGGGGTCATGAGGAGGCAATCGTGAAAGCAGGGCCAAGCCGCACGGGCGTAGCGCAGAAACTGCGTTGATGATGCGGGCCATGCGCTGCTCGTGCCACAGGGCAATCCCTAAGCACGCTAAGTATCTTTTCGTCGCATGCTTGAGGCTGTGCCGACCCCTTGCGTCGCACCTGTTTTGACATGAACCGCAGCACCCCCGTCCCCACCGATGTCCAGCTCGCCTGCCAGGCCAGCCTGATGACTTTCATGGCCCACTTTGATGCCGATGAGTTTGAGGCCATGCAAGAGTGGTTTGCCCCAGACGGTGTCTGGGAGCGCGCCGATGGCACGCTGCGCGGACTGGGCGAGCTGCGCACCTGGTGCGCTGCGCGCAAGCCCGGGCACCTGTTCGTGCGCCACCTCATCTCCAATCTGCGCTTTGAGGCGCTGCCCGACGGCCGGGTGCGCATCCACTCGTATGTGACCGTCTACCGCCATGACGGCACGCCCGGCGATGCGCGGCCCGCACCCATGAACGGCCCGGCCCTGGTGGGTCGCTACACCGACGACCTGGTGCTGCACGAAGGGCGCTGGAAAATTCACCACAAGAGCGTGCAGGCCGACTTCAAGAAGTCCTGAGCGCGCCCGTATTTCAACTCCCCGCTTTCGCAAGGACAGACCATGAAAAAAATTCTCACACTCACCCTTGCAGCCGCCCTGGCCGGATGCGCCACCGCGCCGCAAACACCCCCTCCCGCCAACGACCCGGTGACACTGCGCGTCAACGTGTTTCGCGGCGCGAGCAATCTGCCGATTTACATGGCGCAGGAAAAAGGCTATTTCGCACGGCGCGGCATCACGCTGCAGATGCTGTTTACGCCCAACTCCACCGAGCAGCGGGCGGGCCTGGCAGTCGGTAAATTTGAGATCGCACACGCCGCAGTCGACAACACCGTGGCCATGATCGAAGTGGCCAAGGCCGATGCGGTCATCGTGGCCGGCGGCGACGGCGGCATGAACGAGGTGCTAGTGCGCCAGGACATCAACAAAGCCAGCGACATGCGTGGCCGCACCTATGTGGTCGATGCACCCAACACCGCCTATGCGCTGATCGGCCGCAAAATCTTCAAGGACGCGGGCCTCAAGGAAGGCCAAGACTACAAAATCTTCCCGCTGGGCGGATCGGAGGCGCGTACCAAGGGGCTCGATACACCCGAGGGCGCGGCCACCTTGCTCAACCCGCCCTGGAACTTTCTGGCCAAGGAGCGCGGCGCCAAGAGCCTAGGGCGCACCATCGACCTGTTTGGCCCCTATCAGGCAAATGGCGTGTTTGTCATGCGGCCCTGGGCTGCCAAGAACGGCTCGGCCCTAGAGCGCTATCTGGCCGCTTACATCGAGGGCTGCCGCGCAGCGCAAGACCCCGCCCAGCGCACCCTGGCGCTGACCGTGCTCAAGCGCGACCTCAAGCTGACCGACAAGGTGGCTGAGATGACCTATACCGAACTCATGACCAAGGGCAGCGGACTGGCCAAGGACTGCGCCTTTGACATGCAGGGCTTTCGCAATGTGTTGGCACTGCGCGCCGAGATGGAGGGCCAGTGGGGCGGCAAGGCACCTGATCCGGCCCGCTTCATTGACATGAGCTTTTACAACCGCGCGCTCGGTCACGCCCGCCCCTGACCGCAGTTGCCCCGGCCATGCGACCCGAACTCAGGCTGCGCCATATGGGCATGTACGTGTGGGACATCACGCGCATGGCCGCCTTCTACCGTGAGGTGCTGGGGTTTGTGGTCACCGACACCGGCTTCGTGCGCGGCCACGATGTGGTGTTCTTGAGCCGCGATGCGCACTCGCACCACCAATTGGTGATGGAAACCGGTCGCCCGCCCGGCCGCGGCTCGGGCTACGGGCTGCAGCAGATCTCGTTTCAGGTCGATGCACTGAGCGACCTGCGGGCCATGCGCTCGCTGCTCGAGCAGCGCCAGGATGTCGAGCGCATGCAGGCGGTGGACCATGGCAATTCATGGTCGCTGTATTTCTGGGACCCGGAAGACAACCGCATCGAGGTCTACCTGGACACGCCCTGGCACGTTGACCAGCCCTATCTGGAGCCGCTGAATCTGGACCAGAGCGATGAGGCGATTCATGCGGCCACGGCCGCCCATGTTCAGGGCAAGCCCGGACTCAAGCCCATGAGCCAGTGGCAACAGGACATGGCCCAGCAGATCGAGCA
>JBILGP010000413.1:0-2925 GCA_044350985.1 Polaromonas sp.
CCCGGCGCGGCGCGCACAGCCAGATCGTGTTTGATCTGGACGATGCGATGGGTCACAGCAGCTGCGTGGCCTGCGGCGAATGCGTGCAGGCCTGCCCGACCGGAGCGCTCATGCCCAAGAGCCAGGTCGGCTCGCAGCAGGTCGATGCCAAGGTCGACTCGGTCTGCCCCTTTTGCGGGGTGGGCTGCCAGCTCACCTACAAGGTCAAGGACCAGCGCATCGTCAGCGTCGAGGGCCGAGACGGGCCGGCCAACCATGCTCGCCTGTGTGTCAAGGGCCGCTTCGGTTTTGACTATGTGCACAGCCCGCAGCGTTTGACCCTGCCGCTGATCCGCCGCGAAGGCGTGGCCAAGGACCCGGCCGCTCTGGAGCGGCTCAACCAGGGCAGCGCCGACTGGTCCCAGGTGTTTCGCCAGGCCAGCTGGGAGGAAGCGCTGGCCCTGGCCGCTGGCGGCCTGCGGCGCTTGCGCGATGCGCACGGTGCCAAGTCGCTGGCCGGCTTCGGTTCGGCCAAGGGCAGCAACGAAGAGGCCTATCTGTTTCAAAAGCTGGTGCGCACCGGCTTTGGCAGCAACAACGTCGACCATTGCACCCGCTTGTGTCACGCCTCGAGCGTGGCGGCCCTGCTCGAAGGGGTGGGGTCGGGCGCGGTGAGCAATCCGGTCAGCGACGTGGCGCAGGCCGATCTGATCTTCATCATCGGTTCGAACCCGACGGCCAACCATCCGGTGGCCGCCACCTGGATGAAGAACGCCGCCAAGGCCGGCAAGAAGCTGGTGCTGGCCGACCCGCGAATCACCGAGATCGGCAAGCACGCCTGGCGCACGCTGCAGTTCAAGCCCGACACCGATGTGGCCATGCTCAACGCCATGATCCACACCATCGTCGAAGAAGGTCTGGTCGATGCCGACTTCATCGCCCAGCGGGTGAGCGACTATCAGGGGCTGTGCGAGCGGGTGCGGCCCTACAGCCCCGAGGCGATGGCAAGCATTTGCGGCATCGACGCGGCCACCTTGCGCGAAATCGCCCGGGCCTTTGCCCAGGCCAAGAGCGCGATGATTTTGTGGGGCATGGGCGTGAGCCAGCACATCCACGGCACCGACAACGTGCGCTGCCTCATCGCCCTGTCGACCATCACCGGGCAGATCGGCCGGCCCGGCACGGGGCTGCATCCGCTGCGCGGCCAGAACAATGTGCAAGGTGCCAGCGACGCCGGGCTGATCCCCATGATGTTTCCCAACTACCAGCGCGTCAGCGACCCTTTGGCGCACGCTTGGTTTGAGCAGTTCTGGGGCATGCCGCTGGACCCAGCCCCGGGCTACACCGTCACCGAAATCATGGACAAGGCGCTGGCTGCACCCGCCGATCCGCACAAGGTGCGCGGCCTGTACATCATGGGCGAAAACCCGGCCATGAGCGACCCCGACTTGCACCATGCACGCGCCGCCCTGGCCGCCCTCGAGCATTTGGTGGTGCAGGACATCTTCATGACCGAGACCGCCTGGCTGGCCGATGTGGTGCTCCCGGCCTCGGCCTGGCCCGAAAAAACCGGCACCGTGACCAACACCGACCGCATGGTGCAACTGGGCCGCCAGGCCATTGAGGCGCCCGGCGATGCGCGCGCCGATCTGTGGATCATCCAGCAGTTGGCTCAGCGCATGGGCCTAGCCTGGACGTATGAGGGCGAGCACCACGGCGTGGCCCAGGTCTATGAGGAGATGCGGCGCGCCATGCACGCCAGCATTGCGGGCATCAGCTGGCAGCGCCTTGAGCGCGAGTCCAGCGTGACCTACCCCTGCCTGAGCGAGGACGATCCCGGCCAGCCCACCGTCTTTGTGGAGCACTTTGACACGCCCGACGGGCGCGTCAAGCTCGTGCCGGCCGATCTGATCCATGCCGACGAGCTGCCCGATGCGCAATACCCGCTGGTGCTGATCACCGGTCGCCAGCTCGAGCACTGGCACACCGGCTCGATGACGCGGCGCGCCAGCGTGCTCGATGCGATCGAGCCGGTGGCCACCGCATCGCTGTGCGGCGCCGATTTATCGGCCATGGGTTTGGAGGCCGGGGACGTGGTCACGCTGCGCTCGCGCCGTGGCCAGGTGGTGGTGCAGGTGCGCCGCGACGACGGCACGCCGCGCGGGGCGGTGTTCATGCCTTTTGCCTACCACGAGGCGGCGGCCAACCTGATGACCAACGGCGCGATCGATCCCGTCGGCAAGATTCCCGAGTTCAAGTACTGCGCGGTGCAGCTCACGGCCGGCGGCACCTTGGTCGCGCAGCGCGGCTACTCGGACCCAGCGGGCCGCGCATGATGCATGAACAGGCCCGGCTTGCGCCGGCCGCCCGACTGCCGCGGCTGAGCCAGGCGCAGCTGCCGCTGACCTGCGAGATCACCGCCATCGACGAGCATGCCCATGCGCGCCAACTGGCCATCCCGGTGGAGCGGGCGCTGACCGTCTACGTCGACAAGCAAGAGCTTGTCACCCTCATGACCCTGGGCGCTCGGCCCGAATGGCTGACGCTCGGTTATCTGCTCAACCAGGGCCTGATCGCCTCGCTGGAGGAGATCGAGTCGATCACGGTTGACTGGGATGTGGGCGCGGCGGCGGTCAAGACGGTGCGCGGCATCGCGGGCCTGCAAGAGCGCAGCGCCCGCCGCGTCGTGACCACGGGCTGCGGCCAAGGCAGCGTGTTTGCCGGCCTGATGGACGATCTGGCGGCCTTGCAACTGCCGCCGCAGGCGAGCATCGGGCGCCAGCAGATCCACAGCCTGGTCAACACCATCCGGCTGACCGAAAGCACCTACAAGTCGGCCGGCTCGGTGCACGCCTGCGCTTTGTTCAGCCTGGCCCCAAGCGAGCCGCAGATGCTGCTGTTTGTGGAGGACGTGGGGCGGCACAACGCGCTCGACACGATCGCCGG
>JBILGP010000414.1:0-2921 GCA_044350985.1 Polaromonas sp.
TTTCGTCTGCTTCGTTGCGCGCAGGCGGCACCCGGCGGAAACTACAGTCGGTCAGGTACTCGATCTCGTCGTAGTCGTAAAACACCACCTTGCCGTGGCGCGTGACGCCAAAGTTTTTCCACAGCATGTCGCCGGGGAAAATGTTGGCAGCCACCAGATCCTTGATCGCGTTGCCGTACTCGATGACGGCATGCTCCATCTGGGCCTTGGCGCGGCCATTGTCCGGACCGGCATCGAACGATTCCTGCAGAAAAATGTTCAGGGGGATCATGCGCCGCTCGATGTAGACGTGTTTGATGATGACCTCGAGCTGGCCATCGCCATCGCGATCGCTGATCTCGATCTGGCTGGGCGCAAACTTTCGGATCTCCTCGATCAGCTCGGCTTCAAATCGCGCGCGCGGAAAAGCCACGTTGCTGTACTCGAGCGTGTCGGCCATGCGACCGACCCGGTCGTGCTGCTTGACCAGCAGGTACTTGCTCTGAATCTGCTCGCGGGTCGTGTCTTTTTGCGGTGGGTAGTAGTCCTTGATGACTTTGAAGACATAGGGAAACGACGGCAGGTCAAACACCAGCATGACCATGCCCTTGATCCCCGGCGCAATACGAAACTGGTCGCTGCTGTGGCGCAGGTGGTAGAGGAAGTCGCGGTAAAACAGCGTCTTGCCCTGCTTGGCCAGACCGAGCGCGTTGTAGAGCTCGGCGCGGGGCTTGCGCGGCATCATGCTGCGCAGCAACTGCACATAGGCCGATGGAATTTCCATGTCGACCATGAAATAGGCACGCGCAAAGCTGAACAAGATCAGCAGATCGTCCTCGCCAAACAAGATCGCATCGATGAACAGCTTGCCCTGGGCATCGTGCAAGATCGGCAAGGCAAAAGGGATCTCGCTAAAGCCGTTGATCAGCTTGCCGACCACATAGGCGCCCTTGTTGCGAAAAAACAGACTCGACAGCACCTGAATCTGAAAGTTCGCCCGCAGCTTCATGTCGCGCAGCCGCTGCTCGACCTGGGCCAGCACGTCGCTCGCATCGCGCGGCAGATCGGCAAAGGGTCGGCGCAGGTCGAAGGACTCGATGACCTGCACGATCACCTCGCCCAGGTTTTCGCGCCTGGGGTACCAGGCCTTGTAGGTCGGCCGGGCGGTGGGCTCGTCGTTTTCAATGTACTCGGTGCTGACCGCGGGGCGCACGAAGATGAAGTCGTTGTGAAAGTAGCTGCGGTGCAGGATCTTGGTGGTCACCGAGTTGAAGAAAGTCTCGGCCAGTTCGGGCTGGTGGTGATTGACCAGCAGGCCGATGTAGTGAAGCTTGACCTGGTGCCAAACCTCCATCGGCTGCTCGCCGGCCTTGAATTCGCGCTCGAGGCGGGTGGAGGCCTCGCGCACACGCAGATCATAAAACTCGATGCGTTCGCGCTGCGCCCTTTGCTGGCCGTGCCAGTCGGCCGTCTCAAACCGGTGCTTGGCGCGCGCCGACTCGCGCCGAAACAGGTCGTAATGGCGGTTGAATCCGTCCATCATCGCCTTGGCGATGTCGTAGGCAATGCTTGAATCGAGGCGCTGGGGAAACATGGTGGGCTCGCGTGAGTTCGAGGGGCTCAGCCCGCCTGGCCCAAGCGGGCCTGGGCGCCAACCGCCTGGGCGTAGACGGCATCGATATGCCCTGGGTCGTCAACCGAAATCTTCAGATCCTTGAGCAATCCGTCCTTCAATCCGTAGACCCAGCCGTGCAGCATCAGCCGCTGGCCGCGCTCCCAGGCATCTTGCACCACGGTAGAGCGGGCCACGTTGACCACCTGCTCGATCACATTGAGCTCCACCAGCAAGTTGCCCCGCTCAGCCGGCTCCACCTGGTCGAGCAGGGGTCGGTGGCGCGCGGCCACGTCTTTGATGTGACGCAGCCAGTTGTCGGCCAGTCCCACCCGAATGCCCTGCAGCGCCGCGAGCACGCCACCGCAGCCGTAATGGCCCACAACCATCAGGTGCTCGACATGGAGTTGGTCGACCGCGTACTGGATGGTCGAGAGGCAGTTGAGATCGGTGGGCACCACCACATTGGCCACATTGCGGTGCACGAACACCTCACCGGGCTCAAGCCCCGTGATCTGATTGGCCGGCACGCGGCTGTCGGAGCAGCCTATCCACATGTAGCGGGGGTTCTGCTGGTGCGACAGATTGGTAAAAAAACCAGGCCGCTCGGCTTCCATGTGAGCGGCCCACTGCCGGTTGTGTGCGAGCAAATGGCGCAGGGGCATGGCAAGTCCTTGGGTGGCGCGTCGGCTCGCTCAGGCGCCGGCGGTTTCAGAAAACAACTCGCGTCCGATCAGCATGCGGCGGATCTCGCTGGTGCCCGCGCCAATCTCGTAGAGCTTGGCATCGCGCCACAGGCGCCCGAGCGGGTAGTCGTTGATGTAGCCGTTGCCGCCGAAGATCTGGACGCCCTCGCCGGCCATCCAGGTGGCTTTTTCGGCACACCACAAAATCACCGAGGCGCAATCCTTGCGCACCCGCCGCACATGCTCGCTGCCCAGCAGGTCGAGGTTCTTGCCGACGGTGTAACAAAACGAGCGCCCCGCCTGCAGCACGGTGTACATGTCGGCCACCTTGCCCTGAATCAGCTGAAACTCGCCAATGCTCTGGCCAAACTGCTTGCGGTCGTGGATGTAAGGCACGACGTTGTCCATCACCGCCTGCATGATGCCGATCGGGCCGGCGGCGAGCACGGCCCGCTCGTAATCGAGGCCGCTCATCAGCACGCGCGCGCCGTTGTTCAGGCCGCCCAGGATGTGATCGGCCGGCACCTCGACGTTGTCAAACACCAATTCGCCCGTGTGGCTGCCGCGCATGCCCAGCTTGTCGAGCTTTTGCGCCACCGAAAAGCCCTTCATGCCTTTCTCAATGAGGAAGGCGGTCACGCCGC
>JBILGP010000415.1:0-2912 GCA_044350985.1 Polaromonas sp.
TTGTCCTGCGCTTGAGCCTGAACGCCCAGCACCAGGGGCAAGGCCAGGGCAAGGCCAAAAACCGCTTTTCCAAATTTGCGTCTCATGTTCATACCTGTCTCCTTTGATTGCTGACTTCCCAAACCACCTCAGATTCCGGTCATCTCCGTGGGGCGCTGGGCCACATGCCAGGGGATGACCAAGCGCTCAACAAGCTCGACAAAATAGTAGATCGCCAGCCCGATGAGGCTGAGCAAAACAATGATGGCAAAGACCATGGGGGTCTCGAGTTGTCCGTTGTATTGCTGCAGCAGGTAGCCCAGGCCGCGGTCGGACGCCACGAACTCGGCCACTACGGCGGCCGTGGCCGACAGCGCAGCGCCGATCTTCAAGCCGGTAAAAATCTCGGGCAAGGCCTGCGGCAGGCGGATCTTGAAGAACATTCGGCTCGCGCTCGCGCCAGTCGAGCGCGCGAAATCCATCACATCGGGATCGACCGATTTGAAGCCAGCCACGCTCGAGACCACAATGGGGAAAAAGCACAGCAAGAACACGATCAGCAGCTTGGGCAGCAAGCCAAAGCCCAGCCAGATGATGAACAGCGGCGCAATCGCGATCTTGGGGATGATCTGCAGGAACACGATGACCGGGTAGACCGTGTTTTCAACAAAGCGCGAATAGGCGATCGACATGGCCAGCGGGATGCTGACCACAACCGCCAGCAAATAGCCGCCGACGATCTCTACCGTGGTGGTCCAGGCTGCGCCGGCCACCACGTTTTGTCGCTTGACAAATTCCGACCAGATCTTGCTCGGGGGTGGCAACAGGTATTCCTTGATACCCAGCAGCTTGACCGCGTATTCCCAAACAACAAACAACACCAGAAACATCGCCAGGGCACCCATCCAGCGCCGGGTCGAAGCGTTCAAGGCGGGGCGGGAACTGGGGGTCTGGGCACTCACGGTTGCACCGCCTTTTGATTGGGGCCCGCGACATCGAACGTGCCAAATTGCGCGGGCAGATTGATTTCAATGACTTCCAAGTCATCGGATCGTGCAATGACGTTGTGGGGCACGCCAGCGGGCTGGCACAGACTGTCGCCGGCATGCGCCGTCACGGTATCGGCAACGCCCTGAAAACGAAAACTGATCCAGCCCTTGAGCACGTAAACAAAATGTCCCGTCATGTCATGCCAATGCCATCCGGTTTCTTGCGCAAAAGGCTTGATGGCACGGATGTGCTTGGCACCGATGCGCCCGCCCGTCGCCTGATCGAGGCCGAGGTCACGGTATTGGGCATCGGCACGCGGGCCCTCGCAGGTGAAATCTGCTTCGCGAAAGGCAAGCAAGCGGTATTGCGAGAGAGCGCTGGACAATTCCAGCGGCCCTTCATAGGACGGGTGTGCGGCTTCGGACATGCGGATTGCTCAGTCGGGGTCGAACGGTTTTGGCAGGGCCTTGGGGAGGCGCCAGCGTCATGGCGCGGTGATGTCGCAGAGGCCAGATGCCCCCCAACTCCTGCGCCGCACTGTGCAGGCGGGCGACAAAAAATGAGCGGCGCTCCGGGTCAAAGCGCGAGAGCGGACCGGCCAGACTGAGGGTGCCCACAGCAGCCCCCGCAGCCGATGCATCGACCACCGCCACCGCAACGGCGGCCGTGCCGGGCTCGCCTTCATCGAGGGCCACGCCAAAACCTGCCTGACGGGTCGCCTTGAGCATCTGCCCAAAAGCATGCAGGCTGGTCGCAATGTTGGGACCATAGCGCCGGGGGGTGTGCAGCTCGGTGGCCTCCACGATGCGCATGGCCTGGGCCTGCGGCAAGGTGGCCAGCCAGGCCTTGCCGGTGGCCGTGGCGTGCAAGACGACATCATGGCCGGTGTCGTGGTCGAGATCAGGGTCGTAACGCAGACCCGAACGCGCGCCCTGGGCCTTGGCCACCCAGACCAGCCGCTCGCCCTCAACCACAGCCAACCGCGCCAGCTCGCCGGTGTCGGCCGCCAAGCGGTCCAAGATGGGCTGAGCCAGATCGTCCAAGCCGGTGCGCACATAGTGGCGCAAGCCCAGCATGGTCAGCTTGAGGGTCAGGCCATAACGCCCGCTGGGGACATGCTGCATCACATAGCCCGACTCCACCAAAAGCGCCAGCAGCCGGTGGCCTATGCTCTTGGGCAGATTCAAGGCAGCGCAGATCTCCGTCAGGCCTGCCCCATCGGGCTGGCCCGTCAGGTACTCAAGCATGAGCAAAGTCCGCCTGGATCCGGATTGGTTCATCTGCTTTTGCGCATTAGTGGAACGCTGTTCTCAGATTAAGACTTGCCGTTGCGGCTGTCAATGGGGTTGGGCCTCGCGTCCGGCCAGCGCCTTCAATGGCCGATGAAGCGATGATCTCAGGCGCTCAAGCGGCCGTTTGCCGGGAGGTTGAGTCACCGCCGCAGAGACGGCCTGCTCTGCCTGGCCTGCGCGGCGGCTTGGGTTCGCGGCAGGCTCGCCCGGCTCAGGGGCTGTTGTGGGTCAGGGTGATGTCACCGCACGGTGTGCGCAGCCTGGCGCTCAGGCCGGCAGGGGCGCTGCGCAGTTGCACCGCGGGGTTGTTGAGCTTGGCCGCCGCCAGCGCCGACTGCAATGCCGTGGTCTCGGGGGCGTGCAGCGTGAGTGCGCTCAGAGTCAGGCCGCTGTCGGGCATGGCGTCGCAGGGGTGTACATCGCCCCACTCAATCAGCGTGGGCAGGGCCCCGCCCATCAGCCGTTGACCGTCGTCCCGCACGCTGATGCGCCACTGCAGCAGACCTTGCGGCGTGGGGCGCGAGGCGGTGAGCGCCGGGCCTCGATCTAGGCCTTGGGTCTGCCAGTCGGCCAGGGTGGCGTGGATATCGGGCACGCGCAGCACCCAGTGGACCAGTTGCGGCCCCTGCTCGCGCAACTGCTTGTGCAGCG
>JBILGP010000001.1:0-29338 GCA_044350985.1 Polaromonas sp.
GCGCCGCCTGCGCTGGCCCCAGCACCTGCCAGCTTGGCGTGCCAGGCTCGAATTCGGGCACGATGCGCTGGGCGCTGCGGCCGGCCGCGTTCAGGGTTTCGACGGCCTGCGTGAGCCAGGCCTTGTCGCACACGGCCACCCAGGTGGGCACGCCCGGCGCTGTCTCGGGCGCCACGGCCAGGTGCAGGCTCGACGCTTCGGCCAGCAGTTGATCTTCGAGCAAGCCGGCCAGTGCCTGCGGCCAACGGTGGCGGGGCAGCCGCGGCAGCGTGACTTGGTGCCACGACAGCATGCCCGCCGGGATCAGCAAAACCACCTCCTGCGCCGCAGGCCATTGCGCCGGCTCGCCATCGAGGCTCTGCAGCGCCGCGCCATGATGCCCCGCACGCTCACCCATCAGCCAGGCCGACCACGGCTCGCGCGGGCTCAGGGGCGCTCGGGCAAGGATCTGGTTCATAGGCGGGTGCAGCGGTGAGACAGGCGAGGGCTTGGATAAACAGGTGCGAAGGAAGTTCTAGATTGTAGGCAGCGCCCGCGCGCTGCGGCAGGTCAGCAGCAACGGCCGGCCTCGAGGGCGGCCGCATGGGGTCGGTGCAGGATCTTGCCTGAGTGTGCCAGAGCCGCGTGTTATATTTTTTGCCTCATCCTTGGAAGGTGGCTATGGACAGTGGCTCGATGTTTTCCTCGCCGGTGTTGCTGGTTTTTGTGGTGCTGGTGCTTGTGGTGCTCAAGTTGGGCGTCAAGATCGTGCCTCAGTCCGAAAACTGGCTGGTCGAGCGCTTGGGCAAGTTCAACCGCAAGCTTGAGGCGGGCCTGCATCTGATCATTCCCTTTTTCGAGTCCGTGCGCTTCAAGGTGCCGATCCAGGAGCGCCAACTGCCGCCCAAGCCGATCAATGCGATCACCCTGGACAACGTCACCATTTCGGTCTCGCTGGCCGTGCTCTACCGCATCGTGGACGCATCCAAGACCATGTACCGCATCGCCAATGTGGACGACGCCATCATGACCATCGTCAACGGCACGGTGCGCAGCGTCATTGGCAAGACCGACCTCGATGGAGTGCAGTCCAACCGGCGTCAGATTTCCGAGGAGATCGAAAGCGACCTGCGATCGGTCTCCGAGGAGTGGGGCATTTTGATCACCCGGGTGGAAATCCTCGAAGTCGACGTCGATCCGGAAACCAAGCAGGCCATGCAGTTGCAGCTCAATGCCGAGCGCAACCGGCGTGCGCTGGTGCGCGAGGCCGAGGGCAAGAAACAAGCCACCGAGCTGGATGCCGATGCCCAGCTTTATGCGGCCCAGAAGCAGGCCGAGGCGATGAAGATCACGGCCGATGCCGAGGCGTATTCGGTGTCGGTGGTCTCGCAGGCCATTGCCGCCGGCGGCGCCAGCGCGGTTGAGTTCGAGATCAAGAAGGTCCAGGCCCAGGCGGTGCAGGAGCTGGCCCGGGGTCAGAACGCCAAGATTGTGCTGCTGCCCACCGAGGTGGTCAGCAGCCTGAGCGGCACGCTCTCGGGCGTGGTGGCCCAGCTCACGCGCAAGGACTGATATGGACGCTTACCAGTGGACCTTGATCGCCGCGCTGTTGCTGGGCATGGCTGAGTTGGTGACCGGATCGTTTGTCTTGCTGGGCCTGGCGGTCGGTGCGCTGGCGGCGGGCCTGGTGCAGTGGGCTGCCGGCGGGGTGAGCCTGAACCGCGATCTGCTGATCTTTGCCCTGGTCTCGGTGCTGTCGTTTCTGGCCTTTCGCAAGATTTTTCGCAAGGCCGATGACCACCAGAGCGCCGAAACGGATGTCAACCGGTATTGAGGTCTCTGCCCAGCCGCCTGTTGTGCCTGAGGGCCGCATACGAGAAGGCTACAGCAGCGGCTGCATCGGCCGCATTGTCGACATGCATGCCCGCTACTACAGCCAGGCCAGCGGTTTCGGACTGACTTTTGAGGCCAAGGTGGCGCGCGAGCTGGCTCAGTTTTGCGAGCGCTGGCAGCGCGGCCGTGACGGCATCTGGCTGCTCGAGTGCGAGGGTCAGGTGCAAGGCAGTGTCTGCATTGACGCCAGCGGCCAGGCCGAGCACGGCGCTCACCTGCGCTGGTTCATCGTGGCCGACGCGCTCAGAGGCCAGGGCTGGGGTCGCGAGCTGCTGGCGCGGGCCATGGCCTGGGTCGATGCCTGCGGCTATGCCCGCACCTACCTGTGGACCTTCAAGGGCTTGGATGCGGCCCGGCACCTATATACCTCGCAAGGCTTTGAGCTGGTGTACGAGCAGCCGGGCCAGCAGTGGGGGGTGAGCGTGCAGGAGCAGTGCCTTGAGCGCATCGCACGCCCAGCCGCTGCAGTCCTTTAGCCCGGCTCGAGCCGGCGGTGGTAGAGCTCGAGCAGCCTCTCGGTGGTGCGCGCTGGCTGCTCTTCGTGTGACAGGTGACCCAGACCTTCAAAGCGGCTGATGCTGGCCTTGAGTTGGGGATCGAGCAGGGCCAGCACGCGCTCGGCTTGCTCGGGCCGCACGGTGCGGTCGGCGCTGCCGACGATCAGCTCCAGCGGCGTGCGCAGGCGCGGCAGCCGGTCGGCCAACTCGTGCAAGTCCCATTGCGCCATCATGCCCAGGGCGGCGGCAGCGTGGGCAGGACTGGCCACGAGCTGCGCGTAGAGCGCCGTGCCTTCTTCGTCGATGCGCGAGCCGGTGCTCTCGAGCAAGCGCTCGGTGACGCTGCGATCGCGCGCCTGGTAGGCAAACAGGCGCGGAATCCAGTGCATCGAGGCCATCAGCCGGGCTGCCGGCGCAAACAGCTGACCGGCCAGCCCGTGCAGGGGCAGCAGCGCGCCGTTGAGGCTGACGATCAGCCGCGGCCGGCTCTGGCCATCGAGCGCCATGCGCACCGCCACAGCGGCGCCCGCTGAGTGCCCGACCATGAGGTCGGGCTTAAGACCCAAGGCCTGCAGCAGCGCCTGCGTGCCCTCGGCCATGCCCGGCAGCGACAGCAAGGGCGAGGAGGGGCCTTGCGCCGGCAGTTCGGTGTAGGCGTGGCCGGGCAAATCGAGGCTGATGACCTGCATGTGGCCGGCCAGCAGGGGAGCCACATGGCGCCAGGAATGGGTCGAGGCGCCGGTGCCGTGGATGAGCAGTGCCGTCGGCGCTGCGGTGCGAGGCCAGTGCTGCACATGCCAGCGCAGCCCTGCGGCCTGCACGAAGCGGCTGCGCTCGCGGTGCGGCCAGTGGCGGCCGTCGCGCTCCCAGTCGAGGGCCTGTAGGTTGTTCATGGCACTGCGTGCTCAGGCCACCTGAGGCTGCGCCAAGCGCACGGCTTTTGACAGGTCTTGCGCGTCGGCGTGCGGCAGCGGCACGTAGTGCGCGCGCATGGCCTGGGCCAGCGCCTGCGCGCTCGGCTGGGGCTGGGGCGAGGTGTCGATGAGCAGGCAGCTCATGGAGCCGACGGCGAAAGGGCGGGCGGCGGCCAGCGCGTCCTCGCTGGCCTTGGCCCGTCCCGGGCTGCCGTCGCGTGCGATGTTGGCACGCCCGTCGGTCAGCAGCACCAGCACCGGCGTGTCGCCGCTGCGCGCAATTTGCTGGGCCAGCGCGTGGGCCGCGTCGAGCGCTGCGGCCAGTGGCGTGCCGCCACCGCCGGGCAGGCCCGCCAGCGAGCGTTTGGCGCGGGCCAGCGAGCGCGTCGGTGCCAGCAGCAAGTCGGCGCCGCTGCCGCGAAAGGCGATCAGGGCCACGCGGTCGCGGCGCACGTAGCAGTCGGCCAGCAGCAGCTCGACCGCGCCCTTGGCCTCGGCCAGCCGGTGCAGCGCCGCCGAGCCAGAGGCATCGACCACGAAGACCGTGGTGGTCGAGCGCTGCTGCTTGTAGCGCATGATGTGAAAGTCTTCGCGCCGCACCTCGATGCGCCGGCCCTCTTGGGCGGCTGCGGTGGTGGAAGGGCTGGCGGCTGCAGCGCTGCGTTTGCGGATGGTTTGCCACGGTGCGGCCGCGCGCAGCGTGGCCAGCAGGCTGAGCCGGGCGCCGCCGCGCAGCTCACCGCGCACCGCACCCAAAGGCCGGCCGCGTCTGAAATTCTTGTGCGCACTGCCCGCCTTGCCGCCGGCGCCGGCGCTTTGCCGGGCTTGCTGGCCGGCGCGCAAGGCCGCCAGCAGCCCCGGCGAGAGGCTGGCGCAGGCGGCGGCAATCATCATCTCTTGCAGCTGCTCGTCGCTGGGACGCTCGTCGGGGTCTTCGCGATCGTCTCGATCTTCGGGCTCGTCGCTGTCCTGCGACTCCTGGCGGTCTTGCTCGCGGGCCTGCTCTTGAGGCGCTGGAGGTGGCTCGGGCGGCGGATCGGGTGGCGGATCGGGCGGCGGATCGGGTTCGGGTGCATCCGCCTGGTCAGCACTGTCCGTGGAGTCTGTGGTGTCGGGTGCGGGCAGGCGGGTGGCGCGTGGCGCAAGCACCAGGCGGGCCGCCAGGCTGGCGTGTTCGTCTTCGACGGCCGCGGCGCCGGCCAGTGCAGCGGCCGCGCGCGCGGCCCGCGCTGCCAGCAGCGGTGGGCGCATCGAGTCGATGCCCAGGGCCAGTGCGGTGGCGCACAAGGCCTTGAGTTGGCGCTCGTCGAGGGCCGGCAACTGCGCAAGGCGCGCGCGGGCGGCTTGCACCTGGGCGGCCTGGGCGTGATCTGGATCTTCGAGCTCAGCGGCCAGCACCAGAGCCTGCGGTTCGCTGCTCGCGGGCTCGGGCGCCTGCAACCAAAAAGCCAGGCGGTCCTGCAAGGCCGGGGGCAGGGTTTCGTCGTCGCTAAGGCCTTCGTCGAGCGCCACCACGCCCAGCCGCACGCTCTGGCTGTGCGCCAGGGCGTCGCGCTGCACGTGCAACTGGCGGGTATCGAGCACCGAGGCCAGCTTGGCGGCAGTGTCGGCGCTGGCGCGCTCGGCCATGGCCAGCAGCAACAGACCGCCGTCGGCCTGGCTGAGCAGGCCGGGCTGCAGCACCGGCTGCCCGCGGCTGAGCGTGGCTGCCAGATCGAGTCCGCCCAGCAGCGCGCTGTCGCTCGCGCCATGGGGCAGGCGGCGCAGCGGTGTGCCAGCGGGCAACAACTCTTGCAGGCGGTCAAGCCAGGCTTGGCGCCAGGGGCCGGCGGCTGCGCGCAGGCAGGCCCCGCCGAGCCCGA
The DNA here is from genome assembly GCA_044350985.1 of Polaromonas sp. GTDB lineage: Bacteria > Pseudomonadota > Gammaproteobacteria > Burkholderiales > Burkholderiaceae_C > Polaromonas. The sequence goes on from JBILGP010000001.1 coordinate 5,146, forward strand.
CCGGATCGATGGCCAGCAGCGCGGCCGCCAGCGCTTCGTCCTGGCCCAGCGGCCAGGCGTGTGCGGTAAGCGGATCGGCGGCGTCGGCTTTCATGGCGGCATTGGGACCAGCGCGGCGCTTGACGTCTGGGTTGGGGGTCGGTGGGGTGCAGGCGCTCGGTGAGGCCGCTCTGGTCTCAGCCGGGCTGCGCGCTCGCCGCGGTGGACTCGGGCAGGTGCTCGGCCAGTGCTCGCTCAACGCGGGTGCTCGAGCCGGTGTCGTCAAGCACATGGCGGCGCAGACGGTGGCGCAGGGCCGAGGGCGCGACCTGGCGCAGGTGGGCCGCGCCCACTTCACGGCTGCCTTGCAGCGCCGCGCAGGCGCGCGCGGCGCGCAGCAGCGTCATGTCGCCGCGCAGGCCGTCGGTGCCCAGGGCCATGCACAGCTCGGAGGCCTTGTGGCGCGCGGCATCGGGAATCAGGGTGTCGTGCAGCCGCTTGCGGGCGGCCAGCACGTTCTTGCGGATTTTCTCGGCCTGCGCTTCCCAGCGCTCGCAGAAGGCGGCTGGATCTTGCTCGAACTCTTCGCGTCGGCGCACCACTTGCACCCGGCTGGCCAGGTCAGCGGGCGTCTTGACTTCGACCGACAGCCCGAAGCGATCGAGCAGTTGCGGCCGCAGCTCGCCCTCTTCGGGGTTGCCGCTGCCCACCAGCACAAAGCGGGCGGGGTGACGCACCGACAGGCCCTCGCGCTCGACCACGTTCTCGCCGGAGGCGGCCACGTCGATCAGCAGGTCGACCAGGTGGTCTTCCAGCAGGTTGACCTCATCGATGTAGAGAAAACCGCGGTTGGCGCGCGCCAGCAGGCCGGGCTCGAAGGCCTTGATGCCCTGTGACAGCGCCCGCTCGAGGTCAAGCGCACCGACCACCCGGTCTTCCGTGGCGCCCAGTGGCAGATCGACCACCGGCACGGCCAGACGTTGGGTTGGCAGTCGCTTGCCCGATGCAAGCGCCTCTTGGCAGGCGGGACAGCATCGGCCCGGCTGCTGCGGGTCACACTGGTAGGGGCAGCCCGCGACCGCTTTCATGGGCGGCAGCAGCGCCGCCAGGGCCCGCACTGCAGTAGATTTGCCCGTGCCTCGGTCGCCGAGCACCAGCACGCCGCCCATGGCCGGATCGACCGCAGACATGAGGATCGCCTGCTTCATCTCGTCCTGCCCGACGATGGCGGCGAAGGGGAAGGTGTACGCCATGACGGGCGAGTATGACACAGGAGGACATCAATCTATGTCAACTAAAGCTGACAATAAAGGGTTAACCCTTACAAGAGTGTCGCGCTTGTGGACGCGGCGTTGGGCGCTTGCTTTGGGCAGTTCAGTCGCGCGCTTCGGGCGCAGCCTGGCTGGCTGCCTGTGCCTCGCGAGCCTTGCGCTCGGCCACGGTCTTGGCATGGGCCTGTTTGGCATCGCGTATCTGCCAAATGCCGAAGAGCAGGACCAAAATGAAAACACCCAGTTCGAGCCAGATTCCCATGCCGCACCCCTTTGTCGGGCCGGCCGCTGATCGACGCCGCTGACCTGCTTGCCCGGGCCGTGATTCTTTCATGGCGGCGCACGCTTGCACAGGCGAGGGCTGTTCTCGCGCGGTGCACATATGGATTGCTTCGTTCCTCGCCATGACGGGTCGGCGGCGCGATGGTCCCGATAGTTCAGCATTTTTGACGGAATTGGCCGCTGGCCCAGCGCGTGATCGGAGGCAATGCAGCCACAATCGATGCTTTTGCGCGCGAAAGACCGCCTTGAACTTGTTACCCGATGATGATGAAGAGCGGATGCTGCTGCACAACGAGGTGCACGCCCGTCCGACTGCGCGCATTCACATGCCGGCCCTGGTGGTCTATGTGGCGGTGCTCAACGAGGGCGTCAGCCGCGAGCAGGAGGGCGCCCACCTGCGCCGCCTGCCGGGGCAGGCCCATCTGCAGTCCGAACAGCTGACCGGCAACTTTTTGCGGCTGCGCTTTGCCACCCACACCGTCAAGTGGGAGCGGCACACCGAGTTCACCCGTTATTCCATCGTGCAGCACCTGCCCGAGAGTGCCTACCTCGGAGCGAGCCGGCCAGATCTGCTCTCGGAGTTGATGGTGCCGGCCGACTGGCTGGCCGGCATCCCGGGGCGAACGATTGCGGCCATCGAGATGGCCATGGTGCACGGCGACTTGTCCACGCAGGAGGAAACGCTGGCCTTGGCGCGCCACTGGTTCGGTGGTGGCGCGGTGGTGGCCTCGACCATGGGCAACAACGGCCACTCTTGGGCGGTCAGTGACTTCCTGGTCCAGCCCAATGGTTTTGAGCGCTTGATGGTGATCGGCCCTTCGAGCACCACGGCCACGCGCGCCGGCCGCATCTCGCAGCGTTTGCTCGAGCTCGAAACCTACCGCCTGATGGCTCTGCGCGGCCTGCCGGTGGCCAAGCAGCTCGGGCCCATGCTTGGTCAGTCCGAGACGGCGCTGCTGGAGATCACGGCCCGCCTTGAGAACAAAGGGGCTTCTGACGAGCAACTGCTCGACCAATTGGTGGCCCTGGCCACCGGTGTGGAGCGGGCCACGGCCGAACATGCTTACCGTTTTTCGGCCACGCGAGCCTATGACGCGCTGGTCAGCCAGCGCCTGGCCGAGTTGCGTGAAAAGCCGATTCCGGGCACGCAGACCATCGGCGAGTTCATGCAGCGGCGTCTGTCGCCGGCCATTGCCACAGTGGCGGCGACCGCGCAGCGGCTGGCCTCGCTGGCCGAGCGCATCTCGCGTGCCAGCGCCTTGCTGCGCACGCGGGTCGACATTGCCACCGAAGAGCAAAACCGGCAATTGCTTGAAAAGCTCACCCGCGGCCAAGAGCTGCAGTTGCGCTTGCAGACCACGGTGGAGGGGCTGTCGATTGCGGCCATCAGCTACTACGTCATCAGCTTGCTGTCTTACGCCGCTAAGGCACTGGAGGGCAGCGGTCTGCCCTTTGACCCCGACGTACTGGTCGGGCTGGCCGTGCCCTTTGTGCTGTGGGGTGTGTGGCACACGACGCGCCGCATCCAGCGCGCCTTGCACAAGGGCGACAAAGTCAATTGAAGAGGGCCGGGCGGCCTGGCCCGCGCGCCTCAGGCGCGCGCCAGGCTCACGAAGCTGTAGCGCAGCCCGCTGCCTGAGACGGCGCTTACGCGCGCCACCTCCTGCCAGCTTGGGCCCAGGGTGGGGGCGTGGGCGTCGCCCTCGAAGGGCTGCTCGATTTCGGTGACTTCGGCCCGGCTGGCCAGGGGCTCGGCCTGGGCGTAGATTTGCGCACCGCCGATGACCCAGACCTGCGGTGCATCGGCGCACAGCGCGAGCGCCTGGCTCAGGCTGTCGGCCCGCTCGGCGCCTTCTGGCTGCCAATGCGTTTGGCGCGTGAGCACGATGTTGCGCCGCCCCGGCAGCGGCCGAAAACGCGGCGGCAGCGAGTCCCAGGTCTTGCGCCCCATGACCACCGGCTGACCCTGGGTGAGCTGGCGAAAGTGCGCCAGATCTTCGGGCAGATGCCAGGGCATGGTGCCCTCGCGTCCGATCACGCCATTGGCAGCGCGGGCGTAAATCAGGGCAATGCGCGGGCCTGGCGCCATCAGACGGCCACCGGCGCCTTGATGGCCGGATGGTGCTGGTAGTTGACGACCTCGAAATCTTCGAACGCGTAGTCCATGAGGCTGGGCGGGCGGCGCTTGATCTGCAACTGCGGATAGGGCAGGGGCTCGCGGCTCAGTTGCAGCTCGACCTGCTCTTGGTGGTTGCTGTAAATGTGGCAGTCGCCGCCGGTCCAGATGAAATCGCCCACATCGAGATCACACTGCTGGGCCACCATGTGGGTCAACAGCGCGTAGCTGGCGATGTTGAAAGGCACGCCCAAAAAGATGTCGGCGCTGCGCTGGTAGAGCTGGCAGCTCAGGCGGGCACGCTGACCGCCCTGGGCCGGCGCCACATAAAACTGAAAAAACGCATGGCAGGGCATGAGCGCCATCTTGGACAGCTCGGCCACGTTCCAGGCGCTGACGATGATGCGGCGCGAATCGGGGTTGGACTTGAGCGTCTTGATCACCTCGGCGATCTGATCGATGTGACCGCCATCGGGTGTGGGCCAGCTTCGCCACTGCACGCCGTACACCGGCCCGAGGTCGCCGTCCTCGCGCGCCCATTCGTCCCAGATGGTCACGCCACGCTCGCGCAACCAGTTGTTGTTGCTCGAGCCTTGCAGGAACCACAGCAGCTCATAGATGATGCTTTTGAGATGGACTTTTTTGGTGGTCACCAGCGGAAAACCCTGCTGCAGATCAAAGCGCATCTGATGGCCGAACACGCTCTTGGTGCCGGTGCCGGTGCGATCGGGCTTGAAGACGCCGTGCGTGTACACATGGCGCATGAAGTCCTCGTACTGCGAGGGCGGGCGGGATGGGGTCATGGTGGGGCGAGGCAGGGCGGGCGGAAACAGTCAAGCATTGTAGGAGCGCCGCCTCGGCGCGATGCGACGGGTCGTGCGGGCCGGCGCTGCGCCGCTCGTGTCCCCCGTCGGCTGGCGCCTCCTCCTCCTTGACCTCGCTTCGCAGCGCCCACCCGCACGCCCTGGGGGATGGACGGGGCGCCTTCTTGGCGATTGCTGCCGACCTAAACCCTCAGCACCCGCCCCGGATTGAGCAGCCCCTGCGGATCGAGCGCCTGCTTGATCGCGCGCATCATGGCCAGGGCCACTGGGCTTTTGTGGTGTTCGAGTTCTTCGATCTTGAGCGCGCCCACGCCATGTTCGGCCGAGATCGAGCCGCCGAAATCGCGCACCGCTTCGTACACCAGCGTGTTGACCCGCGCCTCCTGCTCGCGCAAGAAGGCTTGGGCGTCCTGGCCTTCGGGCGCTTGCACGTTGTAGTGCAGATTGCCGTCGCCAAGGTGGCCAAAATTGACCAGGCGCACGCCCGGGATCTCGCGCTCGAGCAGCGCGTCGGTGCGCTGCACAAAGTCGGGGATGCGCGAAATCGGCACCGAGATGTCGTGCTTGATATTCAGGCCCTCCTGCGCTTGCGCCAGGGGGATGGACTCGCGCACCTGCCAAAGCTGCTGCGCTTGGGCCAGGCTCTCGGCCACCACCGCATCGCTGACCCAGCCGCGCGTCATGGCCTCTTCAAGCAGGCGCTCGAGCTGCTCGCGCGCATGTTCGGCCGATTCGGCGTCGGAGTGTTCGAGCAGGACGCAAAACGCGCTGTCTTGGTAAAAGGGCACCCGAAGCTGCGCGAAGTGCCGCGCCACCAGGCTCAGGGCGAACTGCCCCATGACCTCAAAGCCGGTGAGGCAGGCGTCCAGTTGTTTGCGCGCCAGCTCCAGCAGGGCCACCGCGTGCGCCATGCTTGGCACGGCGGCCCAGGCGGTCAGTTGTGCGGCCGGCAGCGGAAAGAGCTTGAGCGTGGCGGCGGTGATCACGCCCAGCGTGCCTTCGCTGCCGACAAACAGGTCGCGCAGGTCGTAGCCGGTGTTGTCCTTGCGCAGACCCGACAGGCCGTCCCACACCTCCCCTTGTGCGGTGACCACTTCAAGCCCCAGGCAGAGCTCGCGCGCATTGCCGTAGCGCAGCACCTGGGTGCCGCCGGCATTGGTGGCCAGGTTGCCGCCTATGGTGCAGCTTCCCTCGGCCGCCAGGCTCAGGGCAAACAGCAGGCCTTGCTGGCGCGCGGCCTCCTGAAGATGCTGCAAGACGCAACCGGCCTGCACCGTCATGGTGAGGTTGGCCGAATCGATGGCCAGCACCTGGTTCATGCGCTGCAGGCTCAGCACCACCTGTTTGCCGCTGGCATCGGGGGTAGAGCCCACCACCAGGCCGGTGTTGCCGCCTTGGGGCACGATGGTCACGCCACCTCGGGCGCAGGCTTGCACCACCTGGGCCACCTCTTGGGTGCTCGCCGGTCGCACCACAGCCAGCGCCTTGCCGTGGCTGCGGCCGCGCCAGTCGCGCTCCCAGGCGCTTAAGTCGCCCTGGCTGAGCACATGCTGCGGCCCGCAAATCTGGGCCAGTTCAGCCAGCAGCGGCGCGTGCGCCTCAAGCGCTGTCGGATGGGAGTCGGCGTGCATGGATCAGGCCGCGGGCTTTTCTGTAGGCTTTTCTGTAAGCTTTTGTGCGGGATCTTGTGAGGGATCTTGAGCGGGATCTTGCATGGGTTCCTGCACGGGCAGTCCCTTAAAGCGCAGCTTGACATGCAAAGCGCAGGCGACAAACAGGCTCAGGCACAGCGCCACCTCGATCATGGCCAGCCAGTTGCTCGGCGGCCGATCGCTCCAGGCGCGCACCACGCCCTCAGTAAAGTACAGCCACACCATCAGGCTGACCCAGCGGTAGGTGTAGAGCTTGTTTTTGAGGATGCCCGCCAGCGGAATGCACAGCGGCAACACCTTGAGCGCCAGCAGAGACCCGCCGGGACGGATCGGCGCGAGCCACAGCTCCCACAGCAGCCCCAGAACGATCAGGCCCAGCAAGCTGCCGGTGGCCAGTTGGCGGGTCAGGTTGATCGATTGGTTGCGGTGCATGGTGGTGGCATGATACCGACCATGTCCCAACCCTCAACGCTGCAGTCCTTTGCACGATGGCCCTGGCGCGAGGCCTTGAGCACCCTGCGCGAGCGCTTTGCCCAGGACCGCTTGGGACTGACTGCTGGCAGCCTGACCTTCACCACCTCGCTGGCGCTGGTGCCGTTTTTCACGCTGGTGTTGGCCATCTTCACCGCCTTTCCCATGTTTGCCAAGATGCAGGGGCTGCTGCAGGCCTGGCTGGTTGAAAGCCTGGTGCCCGAGCACATCGCGCGCCAGGTGCTGGGCTACCTGACCCAGTTCACGCGCCAGGCCAGCCGGCTCGGCGTTGCCGGCCTGGTCGTGGTGGTGGTGACCGCCGTGGCCCTGGTGCTGACGATAGACCGCGCGCTCAATGCAATCTGGCGCGTGCGCCAGCCCCGCCCGCTGGCCCAGCGGCTGGTGATCTATTGGGCCGCGATCACGATCGGCCCCTTGCTCTTGGCCGGCAGCCTGGCGGCGACGTCGGCGGTGCTGCCCTGGTTGGGTGGGGCCAAGGCCGGCTCCGGCCTGGTGGGCGCGCTCGTCGATGTGCTCGAGTTCATTTTGCTCTCAGGCGCGATGGCGGCGATGTACCGCACCATGCCCAACACCCATGTGAAGTGGAGCCATGCCTGGGCCGGCGGCCTGTGCGTGTCCGTCGGCATTGCCCTTGCCAAGCAGTTGCTTGCGCTCTACCTCAAGAGCGTGCCCACCTACTCGCTGGTCTACGGCGCGTTTGCCACCGTGCCCATCTTGCTGGTGTGGATCTACCTGGCCTGGCTGATTGTGCTGGCCGGCGCGGTGGTCACCGCCCATCTGCCCCATCTGCTGGCTGGGCGGCTGCGGCGCAGCCAAGGCGCCGGCTGGGGTTTTGAGCTGGCGCTCGAGAGCCTGCGCCTGCTGCGCCACGCCCGCAGCCAGCCGCCGCACGGCATGACGGCCGAGGCGATGGCGCGCGAGCTTCAAGTCGACCCGCTGCAGCTAGAGGCCTTGCTGCAGACGCTGCGTCAGTTGCAGTGGCTCGGCCCCATGGCCGCACCGGCCGGCGGCGATGAGCCGGTGTGGGTGCTGCTGATCGATCCCGAGCAAACCCCAATCGCCCCCTGGCCGCCCGCCTGCTGATCGAGCGCAGCGCAGCGACCGAGCGTTTTTGGCAGGCGGTCGGGTGGGAGAAGGTGCGCTTGTCGCAGGTGCTGTGAGCGGCCAGCGGCCCTCGCCTGCGCTCAAGACATCTTCAGCGGTTCGGCGTAGCCGGTCATCTCGAGGTAGCCGCGTCCGACGCGTCGGCCCTGGGCGTCGAGCAAGTCGCTCAGGCCTTCCCAGTAAATCGTGCCGGTGGAGCTGCGGCTGTCGAGCTCTTGGTCGTCGAGCAGGGTTTTGACGGTGTGGCGGCCTGCGGGCGTGTCGACTTGCCACTCGACCGGGTAGCGGGCTTTGGAGCGCGGGCTTGGCCAGTGGCGCAGTGGCGTCATCTTGACCTCGTGGGGCTCGAAGCTTCGGCTGGCGCCACCGGCTGCTCGGTAGGAGCCGCCGGCCCACAGCGCGCTGCCATCGGCGCGGCGCAGCACGAAGGCGGTCAGGGCGCTGCCGTCGTCCAGGTTCATGCCGATCCAGTCCCAGCCTTGGGCCTGCGGGTGCAGCAGCTCCTCGCTCCACTCGTGGTCGAGCCAGGCGCGGCCCTGCACCTCAAAGCTCTGGCCCTTGAGCCCGATGCGCCCTTGCGCGGCCAGTTGCGGCTGGCTGTAGTAGTAGCTGGCCTGGCTCGCCTGCGGGCCTTTGCGCGACAGGCCTTGCTGGCCCTGCAGCAAAAGCGGCTGCGTGGTGCGAAATTGCAGCTCCAGCGCCAGGTCTTGGGCCGGCAGGCTGGCGCTGTAGAGGCTGGCCTGCACCGGTCCCTGGCGCTGCAGGCTCCAGCGATCGAGGCGCACGTCGGTGTCTTGCTCGCTGGCCTGCGCCAACCCAAAGCCTTGGCGGGCGATGCGCTGGTCGTGCCAAAGCTTGCGGCCCTGCACGTCGGTGACCGCCGCATGGGCAAAGATCAGTTGGCGTGCGGCAAAGCGTGATTGCAGGCTTTGCGCGACATCGACCCGCGTGCGAAAAAAGGTCAGCTGAAAGCCAAACAAGCGCCCGGACCGGTCTTGCGCATGGCCGGTGATGTACCACCACTCGGTGCGCAAATCGGGGTGGGCGCCGAAGTCGCGCGGAAAGTCCAGCGGCCGCGCGCTCAGGGCCGTGGCCGCTTGCGGCCAGGCGGCAGCGGCCAGCGTCAGCGAGGGCAGTTGGCTGGCCAGCCACTGCAAATACCGGCGGCGTGCGAGCGTGGGGCGCGGTGCCATCACCAGTCCTCCTTGACGGCCAGCACCGCGTCGCGACCGGCCGCTGCCCTGCCCGCCAGCCAGGCGGTGAGGGTGCCGGCCAGCATCACCGCCAGCGCCAGCCACAGCAGGCGCAGCAGCGGGATGTGCAGCTCCATCGTCCAGCGAAAGCTCTGCGGGTTGATCACATGCACCAGCACCACCGACACCCCCAGCCCGAGCAGCAGGCCGGCCAGGGCGCCAGCGGCCGTCCAGGCCAGGCCTTCGCCGGCAACCACGGCCAGCACCTGGCCGCGTGTCAGGCCCAGGTGGGCCAACAGCCCGAACTCCTTGCGCCGCGCCAGCACCTGCGCGCTGAAGCTGGCGGCCACGCCAAACAGGCCGATGCCGATGGCCACCGCCTGCAGCCAATAGGTCACGGCAAAGCTGCGGTCGAAGATGCGCAGGGAGAGGGCGCGAATTTGCGCGCTCGAGGCCATCTCGACCGATTGCCCATGGCCTTGCCCTTGTGATTGCAGCAACTGCCCCAGGCCTTGCTGCACCGCCGCTGCATCCTGGCCGGGGGCTAGCCACACGGCCAGGTCGTTGATGCGTGTGTCGCCGCTCGTGCGTTGGTGGTCGCGCTGGTCGATCATGATGGCGCCGAATTGGCGGGCGTAGTCGCGCCAGATGCCGGCCACAAAGAAGCGGGGCGCTTGGGCCGCGCCCGCACCCAATGCGGTGTTCAGGCGCTCGAAAGGCTCGCCCACGCGCGCGCCGTAGAGCTCGACGACGGCTTCGCTGACGTACACCGCCATCTGCCCCGGCGGCGTCGGCAGGGGCTCGCCAATCAGCGGCAGGCTCAGCCCAGGCTCGCTGAGGTCGCGTGCGATCAGGCTGATCGGCGGCAGGGCAGGGTCGAGGCCGAGCTGGCTCACGCGCAGGGTGTCGATGCGGGCCACGCCGGGCAGTTGGCGCATTGCATCGATGAGTGCGGGCTCAAAGTAAACGGTGTCGGCCGCGGCGGTGCTGGCGCTGCTGCGCAGGTACAGGTCGGCCGGCAGCACGCTGTCCAACCACTGGCTCACCGAGATCCGAAAGCTGCTGACCATGACCGTCAAAGCCACCGCCAGGCTCAGCGCCGCCACCACGCCGCTGACGGCCACGCTGGCGCTCTCGCGCACCCGGCCGGCCCGCTCGATCGCCAGCAGCGGCAGCAGGCGCTGGCCCAGCAGGCGTTTGCCTGCGGGGTAGATCAGCTCGATCAGCCCCGGCAGCGCAGCAATGCCGCCGATGAGCATCAGCGCCACGGCGGCATAGGCGGCCAGTGCCATGCCGGCAATGGGTGGCAGGGCGGCCAGCAAGCCGCTGGTGGCCAGCAGGCCCAGGGCCCAGCCCAGGTGGCGCTTGCCGCCGCTGGCCAGCCCCAGCCCTTTGAGCGTCTGCGGCGGCGGCAGTGTTTGGGCCGCACGCGCCGGCCACCAGCCGCCCACGCCGGCAGCCAGCACGCCCAGCGCCCCATAGGCCAGCGCGGCCGCAGCGCTCCACTGCAGGCGCGGCTCGGTGCCGGGAAAGTAGCCGCCGCCCAGGTCGCCGCCGAGCAGTTGCAAACCCAGCGCGGCCAGGCCGGTGCCCAGAGCGATGCCAGCGATGCTGCCCACCAGTCCCAGGACGAGCGATTCGGCCAGCACCCAGCGCAGGCGCTCGCCTCCGCTCAGGCCCAGCACGCCCAGCAAAGCCAGTTGCGGCGCTCGCTTGGCCACGCTCAGCCAGAGCACGGAAAACACCAAAAACGCGCCGGTAAAGAGCGCCACCAGCGCCAGCACGGTGAGGTTGACACGGTAGGCGCGCGAGAGCTGGCTCACGCGCGAGGCGGCATCGGCCGGCTCGGCCACCAGCAACTGCGCGGGCCAGGCGCCGCTGGCTTGCCATTGGGCCAAGGCCTGGCTGCGGTCGCTGCCGGGCTGCAGCCGCACATCGACGCGGCTCAGTCCGGGGCCAAACAGGTCCTGCGCGGCGCCCAGGTCCATCACCGCCAGTGGCGGTCCGCCGCCGGCAACGCTGCCGGCCACGCGCACCTCAAACAGTTGCGAGCCGCTTTGCAGGCGCACGGTGCCCGTGCCCAGCCGCTGGCGGGCGCTGGCATTGAGAAACACCTGGCCTGGCGCGAACAGCGCAAAGCGGCTGGCTTGTGTGTCGGGCTGCGTCTGAAGATGGGGCATCAGCGCCGGTGTGGTGTGCACCAGCCGCAGCGCGTCCATGCCCAGCACGCGCAGATTGACTTTTTGCCCGTCGACGAGGGCGTGGGTGGCCAGCTCGAGCACGGGGCTTGCCGCTGCAACGGCTGGCGCCTGTGCAATCAAGGGGTAGAGGTTTTCGTCCAGGCGACCTTGCGGGGCGCGCACTTCCAGATCGCTTTGCCCGCCCACGGTGCGCGCGGCCTGGGCAAACTCGCTGAGCGCCGAGGCGTTGATCAGGTGCACCGAAAAAGCCAGCGCCACGCCCAGCATCACCGCCAGCACCGCCGCGCCGTGGCGCCAGGGATGGTGGCGCAGCTCCTGCCAGGAACAGGTGCGCAGCAGTTGCAGCACGCTCATGGGCGGCAGATGCCGGGACGTGCGCGCTCGGCCGCGTTCACGCCGGCTCCAGGCCATGCGCGGTCAGGCGCAGCACGCGGTCGGCGCGAGCGGCCGCCTGTTCGGAATGGGTCACCAGCACCAGGGCCGAGCCTTGCGAGCGCGTCTGCTCGGTCAGCGCGTCCATCACCAAGGTGGCGGTGCGCGGGTCGAGGTTGCCGGTGGGCTCGTCGGCCAGCAGCAGGTCGGGTCGGTGCACCAGCGCGCGTGCGATCGCAACGCGTTGCAGTTGCCCACCCGAGAGCTGCTGCGGCAGGCGCCGCTCCAGCCCCTGCAGCCCGACCGCCTCGAGCATGGCGCTCACGCGCGGGAGATCGTGCTGGCCCAGCAGCATCAGCGGCAGGGCGACGTTTTGCGCCACATCCAGATGGGGCAGCACATGAAAGGCCTGGAACACAAAGCCCACATGCTGGCGGCGCAGCACCGCCCGGGCCTGATCGTCCAGCGTGTCGAGCCGCTGGCCGCACAGCGTGACGCTGCCCTCGCTCCAGTGATCGAGCCCGGCCATGCAATTGAGCAGGGTGGACTTGCCCACGCCCGAGTCGCCCACGATGGCCACAAACTCGCCAGCGGCCACCGTGACGCTGGCCTGCGTGAACACCGCACTGGCCCCATAGTGCTTGCCCAGCGCGCTGACCTGCAGCGGCTTCATGCCCGCTCCCACAGCGCGGCCACCTGGCGCAGCAGTTGGTCTTGCGCATCAGGCGCATCGCAGGCGATCGAGCGGCGCGCCGGCATGCTGCGCAGCCAGGTCAGTTGCCGCTTGGCCAATTGGCGCGTGGCCGCTATGCCGCTGGCCTTGAGGGCCTGCAACTGGGCGGTGCTTAACGGGGGCGGTGCACCGGTCTGGGCGGTGGGCGCTGTTTTTGTGGTCTGCGCTTCTTGAAGCGCCTGCCAGCTTTGGCGGTAGCCGACGCAGCGCATCGAGGGCAGATCGGGGTGCAGGTCGCCGCGGCCCATCAGGGTCCAGACTTCACCGAGCAGGCCGTCGGCGAGCATGTCTTCAAAGCGCTGCGCGATGCGCGCATGCAGCCAGGCGCGATCGAGCGGCTCCAGGCTGATCAGCTCGATCGCAAGGCCCTGGCTTGCCCGTTGCTGAAACGCCGACAGCGGCCGACCCGTGATCTGCCAGACCTCCAGCGCGCGGGCGATGCGTTGGCTGTCTGCAGGCGGCAGTCGTGCGGCGGTGACCGGGTCGACCTCGGCCAGGCGGGCATGCAGAGCCGGCCAGCCTTGCTCGGCGGCCTGGCGGGCGATTCGTTCGCGCACCGCCGCATCGGCCGGCGGCATGTCGTCCAGGCCGTCGATCAGGGCCTTGAAGTACAGCATGGTCCCGCCCACCAGCAGTGGGCGGCGGCCGCGCGCGCGGATCTCGTCGATCAGGCGCAGCGCATCGCGCCGAAATTGGGCGGCGCTGTAGGGCTCGAGCGGGTCGCACAGGTCAATCAGGTGGTGCGCTGCGGCCGCGCGCTCCTGGGCGCTGGGCTTGGCGGTGCCGATGTCCATGCCGCGGTAGACCAGGGCCGAGTCGACGCTGATGATCTCGACCGGCCAGCGCCGGGCCACCGCCAAGGCGGCAGCGGTCTTGCCCGAAGCGGTGGGGCCAGCGATCGCGATCAAAGGGGGTCGTTGCATGAGGGCCGCCAGCGTAGCAGAAGGGCTGCGTGCGCCGGTGTGTGTGGGCATGGCGCGGCCGGCGGCGGGGATGGCTGAGGCACTGGGTCAGGCCCTGGCTCTTCTACACTGCGGCTTCTGGAGTTCAAGCATGCCACGCCAACACCCTGAGTTTGCCCAAATGCACGGCGCCGACCCGATTGCGCCGGCGACCGCTTTGAGGCCCGGCGCCCTGGCCTGGGGCCTGGGTCTGGCCGGTCTGATTCCCTTTGTGCTGACCGCAGCGGTGCAGTGGTTGCCGCAGCCGGGCTGGCGCATGCTGGCGGCGATGGCGCTGCTGGGCTACGGTGCGGTCATCGTCAGCTTTCTGGGCGGCATCCATTGGGGGCTGGCGATGCGCAGTGCCACCGCGCCGCCCGCGCGGCTGATCTGGGGCGTGCTGCCCAGCCTTCTGGGCTGGCTGGCGGTCTTGCTCGATCGGCCCTGGGGCCTGTGTGTGCTCGCGCTGAGCTTGCTGGCTTGCTGGTGGGTCGATCGGGCGGTGTACCGCGAGCTGGGCCTGGGCGCATGGCTGCCGCTGCGCACGGTGCTGACCGCGGTGGCCACGCTCAGTGTGCTGATGGCAGCGGCGGCCTACTGGTCGATCTGATAGGGCCTCATCTGGGACTCAGGAAAGTCTGTAAAAGCCCGTTATGCGAAAGTCTGCAAAACCCCGTCATTGCGAGGCCGAAGGCCGTGGCAATCCAGGTTTCCATGCGGCCGCCGCAATGGATCGCTTCGTTCCTCGCGATGACGAGGCGGGGGCGCAATGACGAGGCGGGGGCGCAATGACGAGGCGGGGGGGCGCGGTGACGGCGCTGCGTCATTGCGAGGCCGAAGGCCGTGGCAATCCAGGTTTCCATGCGACCGCCGCAATGGATCGCTTCGTTCCTCGCGATGACGAGGCGGGGGGGCGATGACGAGGCGGGGGCGCAACGAAGAGGCGGGGGTGCAATGACGAGGCGCACTTGCGCGGACTATCCCTGGTCTGGGCCCAAGGCCAGCCTCAGCGTCCGCGCAGAAACAGCGCGTCGAGCTCGCGCAGCGTGAGCGCCCGCCAGGTTGGGCGGCCGTGGTTGCATTGGTCTGAGCGCTCGGTCTGCTCCATCTGGCGCAGCAGGGCGTTCATCTCTTCCAGGCTCAAGCGCCGGTTGGCCCGCACCGCGCTGTGGCAGGCCAGCGTGGCCAGCAATTCGTTGCGCGCCTGGGTCAGTACCCGGCTGGCCTCGTGCTGGGCCAGCTCGGCCAAGACGCTGCGCGCCAGCTCCACCGCATCGGTTTGGCCCAGGTGCGTGGGCACGGCCCGCACGGCCAGGGTCTTGGGCGACAAGGCGGTGATGTCCAGGCCCAATGCGCCCAGCGCCTCTTGCGCGTTTTGTGCGGTGGCGATCTCCTGCGGCGTGGCCGGAAAACTGGCGGGGATGAGCAGCGGCTGGCTGGCGATGTGGGCCTGGTCGAGTTGCTCCTTAAGGCCCTCGTAGACGATGCGCTCGTGCGCCGCGTGCATGTCCACCACGATCAGGCCCTGGCTGTTTTCCGCCAGGATGTAGATGCCGTGCAACTGGGCGATGGCGCGGCCCAGCGGCCAGTGGCCCTCGGGCAGTGCCGGCGCATCGGCGGCTGGGTTGGCCGGTCGATGGGCCGCTGGATCAGCCGGTGCAGCACCTGCAGCCCCCCAGGGCCGCATCGCCTCCTGGGCCGACTGCCCCCCGTCCTGGGCGCCGGGCCCACTAAGCCCACTAGCCCTACCAGGCCCACCGGGCCCACCGGGCCACATGGCCCCGAAGCCGTCGCTGCCCCCTCGGGCCGCCAGGTGCAGGCCGCCTTGTTGCCAGGGCGCTGCGCGTGGGGCCGACGCATCGTTTTTGGGCGGCTGTAATGCGGCGCCCCTCATGGGACTGGCCAGCTCGCCGCTGGCGGCTACCGGCGCAGCAGCCAACGCCGCACGCGGCGCGGCCAGCGCGTTTTCTACTGCGTGCAGCACTGCCTGATGCACTTCGCGCCCATCGCGAAAGCGCACTTCGATTTTGGTCGGATGCACGTTGACATCGACGCGGGTCGGGTCGATCTCCACGTACAGCGCGTAGACGGGCTGCCTGTGCCCATGCAGCACATCTTCAAAGCCGCTGCGCGCCGCGTGGGCGATCACCTTGTCGCGCACATAGCGGCCGTTGATGTAGGCAAACTGCTGGTCGCCCCTCGAGCGGGCCAGATCGGGCAGACCGATGCGTCCCCACACGCGCACCGTGCGTCCGTTGCCTTGGACCTGGTGGTCCACCGGCAATGATTGGTCTGCAAACTCGGGGCCAAGCACGTCGGCCAGGCGCTGCGTCAGAGCCTGTGAGCCGTCGGGTTGGGCCCGCCATTGCTCGATGAGTTTGCCCTCGTGCCAGACCGCAAACCCGACGTCGGGCCTGGCCAGCGCGTGGCGTCGCACGGATTCCATGCAGTGGGCCAGCTCGGTGGCATCGGCCTTGAGAAATTTGCGCCGCGCGGGCGTGGCGAAAAACAGCTCGCGCACCTCGACCGTGGTGCCGACGGCGCGGGGCGCCGGCTTGAGCTCACCGGTGCGGGCATCGAGCTGCCAGGCGTGTGGAGCGTCTGCGGTGCGCGAGAGCACGCTCATGTCGGAAATGGCCGCAATGGCGGCCAGCGCCTCGCCGCGAAAGCCCATGGTGGCCACCGATTCAAGGTCTTGCAGCGAGACAATTTTGCTGGTCGCATGGCGCTTGAGCGCCACCGGCAGTTCGGCCGCTGCGATGCCCTGGCCGTTGTCTTCGACGCGGATCATGCGCACGCCAGCGGCCGACAGGCGCACCACGATGTCGCTGGCGCCTGCATCGAGCGCGTTGTCGAGCAACTCGCGCACCACAGAGGCGGGCCGCTCGACCACCTCGCCGGCGGCAATCTGGCTGATCAATTCGTCCGGCAGTTCGCGGATCGGACGGGGCGGCGTGGAAGGCGCCGCAGGGGTCGGGATAGGGGCGCTGGCAGTCACGCAGCAATTGTAGAGCTCGGCCTTGCGCTCGCCGGCCCGGTGGCCATGCCAGAATCGCTGCCATGGAATGGGTGACTTTTCTGATCGACTTCATCTTGCACGTCGATCGCTATTTGGAGGCCTTCACGCGCGATTACGGCACCTGGGTCTACGCGCTGCTGTTTGCCATCGTGTTTGTGGAAACCGGCGTGGTTGTCATGCCTTTCTTGCCGGGCGACTCGCTGCTGTTCATTGTTGGCACGCTGTGTGGCGCGGCGCTGCTGAGCTTGCCGCTGGCCATGGCGCTGTTGCTGGTGGCGGCCATCTTGGGCGATCAGTGCAACTATTCGATCGGGCGATGGGTGGGACCGCGCGTGTTTGCCTGGCCCGATTCCCGCTTGTTCAACCGCGCGGCCTTCAACCAGGCGCATCTGTTTTACGAGCGTTATGGCGGCATCACCATCGTCATTGCCCGCTTCATGCCCTTTGTGCGCACGTTTGCGCCCTTTGTGGCTGGCGTTGCCCAGATGAACCGCGCGCGCTTTGGTGCCTACAACGTGGCCGGAGCCCTGCTGTGGGTGGTTGGGCTCACCGGTGCTGGCTACCTCTTTGGCAACTTGGCCTGGGTGCAGCAAAACCTGAGCAAGATCATTTGGGCGCTCATCATCGTGCCGGGGCTGCTGGCCCTGTTCGGCGCCTGGCGGGCACGGCGCAGCCAGGCCAGTTGATCGCGGGGCAGACTTGCGGCGATCCATCAGCCTCTGATGGATCAACGTTTTTTGGATTGCCACGCTGCGCTCGCAATGACAAAACGGATTGATGCAGGCTGCCCTTGGCCTTTATGTCAACTTGATTTGGCCCTATCAGGGTCTTATCACGGCCGGTTGCGTGCCAAGGGCGGGTTGCGGGCCCAGTAACGCTCGATGCCGCGCATCAGGGCATCGGCCAGCAGGTTTTGCTGACCGACCTCGCGCAGCCTGATTTCCTCTTCGGGGTTGCTGATGAAGGCGGTCTCCACCAGCACGCTGGGAATGTCGGGCGCCTTGAGCACGGCAAAGCCGGCTTGTTCGACCTGCGGCTTGTGCAGTCGCCCGACCCGGGCGAGCTCGCCGAGCAAGGCGCTTCCCACGCGCAAGCTGTCTTGAATTTGGGCGGTCGTGCTCATGTCGAGCAGCGCTTGTCGCACGCCCGGGTCTTGCACCTTGGCATACACGCCACCGATGCCGTCGGCTGCGTTTTCCTTGTCGGCCAGCCAGCGCGCCGCGCTGCTGGAGGCGCCGCGCTCGCTCAGCGCGAATACGCTGGCGCCCTGTGGCCTGGGGGTGTAGAAGGCGTCGGCGTGAATGCTGATGAACAGGTCGGCCTGCACCCGCCGCGCTTTTTGCACGCGCGCATTCAGCGGCACAAAGTAGTCGCCCTCGCGGGTCATGACGGCGCGCATGTCGGCGCGCGCATTGATGCGCTCGCGCAGCAGCAGCGCCACTTGAAGTACCACGTCCTTCTCGCGCGTGCCGCCTGGCCCGATGGCGCCCGGGTCCTCGCCGCCGTGGCCGGGATCGAGCACGACGATGAAAGGCCGCTGCGAACCACGGGGCTTGTCGGCGGGTGCGCTTGGGCTCGCCTCCTGCGGCTTGCCTTCTTGTCGCCGGGCCATGAAGTCGCCCAGCGGATCGCTCGGGGCCTGCTGCGGGCTGGGGGCGGCCCGATCGCGCCGCTGCAAGTCGGCAATCAGCGCCTCCAGCGGATCGATCGCCTGCTGGGGGTACAGATCGAGCACCAGCCGGTGCTGGTACTGCGCCACGGGCCTGATCTGAAAGACCTGGGCGCGCACCGCATGGCGCAGGCCGATGACCAGTTGCACGGCGCCGGCCTGCGGCTGGGCGACTTCGATGCGGGCGATGTTGGGGTCGTCTTGAGGCACCTGGCCGGCCCCCTCGCGCAGGGCCGGTTGCCACGCCAGCCCTTCAATATCGACGGTCAGGCGGTGCGGATCGGCGCTCAGGCTGTGGCGCTGGCGCAGCGGCTCGTCGGACTCCAGGGTGATGCGGCTGTACTCGCGCGCCGGCCACAGGCGCAAGGCCAGCAACCGCGCCGCTCGGGCGAAATCGGCGCTGCCAAGCAGCGCCAGGCCCGCGGCGCAGGCCAGCAACTGGCGTCGCGGCGGGCTGCTGGGCTTCACCATGTCAGGGCCGCAAGCAAGGCTTGGCCCTTGGAGCTGGCTGCTTGCAGCCGCACTTGGCGGGTCTGTGGCGCCGCCTCGCTGGCGCCAGCCACGTCGATGAACAGGCGCAAATCGGGCGCCGGCATGAGAGCAGCCACCCGCTCGGGCCACTCCACCAGTTTGAGGCCAGGGGCTGCGAACAGATCGCGCAAGCCGGCGTCTTCCCACTCCTGCGGATCGCCCAATCGGTAGAAGTCCAGGTGCGAGACCGCCAGCGGTCCGGTGGGCAGATCGATGGCGTAGGACTCTAGCAAGGCGTAGGTGGGGCTCTTGATGCGCCCGCTCACGCCCAGGGCCTGCAGCAGGTGGCGCGCCAGCGTGGTCTTGCCCGCGCCCAGATCGCCGTGTAACTCGATCAACGCATCGCCGCTTTGAGGCAGGGCGAGCAGGGCGCTGGCCAGCCGTGCGGCAAAGGCCTGGGTATCGGCCTCATCCGCCCACACGGTGGTTTTTACAATCGCCGGATGAATGACAGTGCGGTCAGGGACGCTCATCAACTCGTGTCTTCGGTTCGGGACTGGGCCCGCGAGCTGGGATTCTCGCAAATCGGGGTGTCTTCGGTCGATTTGTCCGGTGCCGAGCCGGGCTTGACGGCGTGGCTGGCCGCTGGTTTTCATGGCGGCATGGACTACATGGCCCGTCACGGGCTCAAACGCGCCCGGCCGGCCGAGCTGGTGCCCGGCACGGTCAGTGTGATCAGCGCGCGCATGGACTACCTGCCCAAGAACGGCCCGCCCGACTGGGCGGCTGCGGAGCTTGAGCGCCTGCAGCGCCCGGGCGAGGCGGTGGTGTCGGTCTATGCGCGGGGGCGGGACTATCACAAGGTGATGCGCGCGCGCCTGAGCACACTGGCGCAGCGCCTGGCCGGGCAGGTTCAGGGGCTGGGCCACCGGGTGTTTACCGATTCGGCGCCGGTGCTCGAGGCCGAGCTGGCCACCCGCAGCGGCTTGGGCTGGCGCGGCAAGCACACCCTGGTGCTGGACCGGCAGGCCGGCTCGATGTTCTTTTTGGGCGAGATCTTTGTCGACATGGCCCTGCCGGCCAGCGAGCCTGCATCGGCCCACTGCGGCAGCTGCAGCGCCTGCATCGACCTGTGCCCCACCCAGGCCATCGTGGCGCCGTACCGGCTCGACGCGCGGCGTTGCATCTCCTACCTCACGATTGAACACGACGGGCCGATTCCAGAGCCGCTGCGCCCGCTGATGGGCAACCGCATTTATGGCTGCGACGATTGCCAGCTGGTGTGCCCCTGGAACAAGTACGCGCAGCGCTCGAGCCTGCCCGATTTCGATGCGCGGCCCGAGCTGACCGGCGCGCAGCTGCTGACGCTGTGGGATTGGAGTGAGGAGGAGTTTTTGCAGCGCACGCAAGGCAGTGCGATCCGGCGCATCGGCCATGAACGCTGGCTGCGCAACCTGGCGGTGGCCCTGGGCAACGCGCTGGCGCAGCCCAGCGAACAGGCCCCAGCGATTCGCAGCGCCTTGCAGCGGCGCCTGGACCACCCCAGCGCGCTGGTCAGAGAGCATGTGCGCTGGGCCTTGGATCAGTCGTCACTGCACTGAACGCAGGCCGCTCTGTTGCTGGCGATACGGTGGGCCGCGGCAGTCGATGTCTTTGTTCGACAGCCGATAGATTGCTTCGTCCCTTGCAATGACAGGTCAGGGGCGCGATGACGGGTCAGGGGCGCGATGACGGGTCAGGGGCGCGATGACACCTCCGCTGCGTCATTGCGAGGCGCGCAGCGCCGTGGCAATCCATGTCTTTGCACAAACGCCAATGGCTTGCTTCGTTCTTCGCAGTGACTGAGGCGGTTCCCAATGGCGCGTCGGGGCGACGCTTCAGTGCCCCGCCAGTGCCAGGGCCAGGGGCAGGCTGACCAGGCCCATCAGCACCGAGGCGGTGACTAAGGCGGCGACGATGGCGCCGTCGTAGCCCATGCGGGCGGCCAGCACGTAGGCGCTGGAGGCGGTGGGCAGGCCCGCAAAAGCCATCAGCACCAGCGCCTCGGTCGGCTTGAGTCCGAGCAGGCGCGTCAGGCCATAGGCGGCCACCGGCAGCAGCAGATGCTTGATCGCGATCAGGCTCAGGCCCAGCACTTTGGCGCGGGCCAGCGAAGAGAACTGCATCCCGGCGCCTGCGGCCATCAGGCCCAGTGTCAGCGAGGCCGCGCCGATTCGGCTGACCGCAGGCTCAATGCTGGCCGGCAAGCGCAGGCCCAGCAGATTGGCCAGCAGAGCGCTGGCCGTTGCAAGAATGAGTGGGTTGCGCAGCAACTCACGGCCGAAGTGGCGCTGTGACTGCCGCGCCATGGGCCAGACCGCTGCGGTGTTGAAGATGGGCACGCAGATGCCGATGAGCACCGCAATCAGCAGCAGCCCCTGCGCGCCGGCCAGGCGCTCGGCCAGCGCCAGACCGATGAAGGAGTTGAAGCGAAAGCCGATCTGCGCGCAGGCGGCATGGTCGCGCCGGTCGATGTGGCGGCCGATCCAGGGCAGGTGGGGCAGGGCGTAGCTCAGCCCCACGCCGATGGCCGCCAGCATCAGCCCGCCTGCGATCAGCCCCGAGGCGCTGCCCAGGTCCAGCGGGCTTTTGAGGATGGAGTGAAACAGCAGCAGCGGAAACAGCAGGAAGTAGACCAGACGGTCAACCTGCTCCCACAGCGTGCGGTCCAGTGGGGTGTAGCGGCAGACCACATAGCCCAGAGCGATCAGCGAGAAATCGGGCAGGAGCAGTTCGAATGCGTTCACCACCCGAGAATAACCTCTGGCCGTGCGGGGTTCTCCCGATGCGAGGGCGGTCCTCGTCAATTACCATTACTGCCGCACTCAAAACCCAGCGCCATCTTGCGCAGAGAGGATCTCCCATCATGATTCGTCGTCGCCCGGTTCTTGCGACTTTGTCGACCCTGTCCCTGGTTTTTCTGTCAGGCGCGGCCCTGGCACAGGCCTACCCAAACAAGCCGGTCAAGCTGCAGGTGCCTTTTGCCCCGGGCGGCACCACCGACATCATTGCCCGCGTGATTTCCGAACCCCTGGGCCGGGCCTTGGGACAGAGCGTGGTGGTGGAAAACCGCGCGGGCGGCGGCGGCGTGATCGGGGCCAACGAGACGGCCAAATCGGCGCCCGACGGCTATTCGCTGGGCATGGGCACGGTCTCGACCACGGCCGCCAACCCGGCCATCAACCCCAAGATGCCCTACAACGTGTTGACGGACTTCACGCCCATCATCAACATTGCCGCCACGCCCAACATCATCGCGGTCCACCCGAGCTTTCCGGCCAAGGACTACAAGGGCTTTTTGGCCGAGCTCAAAAAGAGCCCGGGTCGGTACTCCTACTCTTCGTCGGGCACGGGCGGCATCGGCCACCTGCAGACCGAGCTGTTCAAGAGTCTGACCGGCACCTTCATCACCCACATTCCCTACCGCGGTGCCGGTCCGGCGCTCAACGACACCGTGGCCGGTCAGGTGCAGATCATTTTTGACAATCTGCCTTCGGCTCTGCCCTTCATCCAGCAGGGTCGTCTGGTGCCCATCGTGGTGGCCGCTCCCCAGCGACTGGCGGTGTTGCCCAACGTGCCGACCTTCAAGGAGGTGGGGCTCGAGCCGGTCAATCGCATGGCCTACTACGGCATCGTGGGGCCCAGGGGCCTGCCCAAGGAGGTGGTCGACAAGGTCCATGCCGCCACCAAGAAAGCCCTTGAAGACCCGGCCACGCGCAAGCGCATCGAAGACACCGGATCGATCATCATCGGCAACACGCCCGAGCAGTTTGCCGAGCAGATCAAGGCCGAGTTCGAGGTGTACAAGAAGGTGGTTGACAGCGCCAAGCTGCGGCTCGAATGAGCGCACGCGCGTGATGCGGGGAGCCGCTGCCATCGCTTCGATGCAGCGGCTTTTTCATGTCTGAGGCCTTCAAGCGCGACGCGTCAGCCCAGAGCCTGGTCGATGCCTTCATCGACACGCTCTGGCTCGAAGACGGTTTGTCGGCCAACACCTTGGCCGCCTACCGGCGCGACCTCGGCGCTTACGCGGGCTGGTTGGCAAGCCGCAGCCTGGCGATCGAGGCCAGCACCGAGGCCGACCTCAACGCCTATTTTGCGGCGCGTCACGCCAGCACGCGGGCCTCGTCGGCCAATCGGCGCCTGACCGTCTTCAAGCGATTTTTTCGCTGGGCCCTGCGCGAGGGTCGGGTGGCCAGCGATCCCACGCTGCGCCTGCTTGCCGCCCACCAGCCCCTGCGCCTGCCCAAGGCCCTGAGCGAGGCCCAGGTCGAGCAGTTGCTGGCCGCGCCGGACTTGAGCACAGCCCTGGGCCTGCGCGACAAGGCCATGCTCGAGTTGCTCTACGCCAGCGGCTTGCGCGTGAGCGAGTTGGTCGGACTCAAGACCTTTGCCGTCGGCAGCAACGAGGGCGTGCTGCGCATCATGGGCAAGGGCAGCAAGGAGCGGCTGGTGCCTTTTGGCGCGGTGGCGCGCGAGCATCTGCAGGCCTACCTGGTCGGCGCGAGGCCGCACATCTTGGCCGGGCAGCAGACCGATGCCCTGTTCGTTACTGCGCGCGGCGCGGGCATGAGCCGGGTGATGTTCTGGATGCTGGTCAAGAAGTACGCGATGCAGGCGGGCATCACCGTGCCGCTGTCACCGCACACCCTGCGCCATGCCTTTGCCACGCACCTGCTCAACCATGGCGCAGACCTGCGTGCAGTGCAAATGCTGCTGGGCCATGCCGATATTTCCACCACCACCATTTACACCCATGTGGCGCGCGAGCGCCTGAAGGTCCTGCATGCGGCGCACCACCCGCGTGGCACCTGACTGGGGCCTTGATCCCAGCGCCTGATCAAGGCTGCGCCGCGCCGGCATAGACATGGTCGCGCCGAAACGGATAGACCGATTGGCCCCCGCGCACTGGCCCGTCGTCGATTTGCCCTGAGGGTCGGGTGGCCAGCATCTGATGCAGGCCGATCCAGCCTTGCTCGAAGCTCATGGCACAGCCGGCCAGATAGAGGCGATAGGCGCGCAGCGTTTTTTCGGCCTGGCGGGCGCCGTGATCGGCGGTCAGCACCTGGCGCGCCAAGGCGAGCTGCGCTTCGAGCGCGTCGGACCAGGCCCACAGCGTGCGGGCGTAGTGCGGGCGCAGGTTTTCGGTGTCCACCATTTCCAGACCCGCTTGCGCCATATCGGCCAGCACCGCGCTGACGTGCAGCAGTTGGCCGCCAGGGAAGATGTACTGCTCTATGAATTCGCCCAGCCCTGCGCCGAGCTGTTGATTGTGGGTCGAGCCTGCCGTGATGCCGTGGTTCATGACCAAGCCGCCTGGGCGCAGCAGACGCCAGATCTTGCGGAAATAGGCCTGCAGCTGCACCTGTCCCACGTGCTCGAACATGCCCACCGAGGCGATCTTGTCAAACGGCTGGCCCTCGTCCAGCAGTCGGTAGTCGAGCAGCTCAATGCGCACGCGGCCCTGCAAGCCTTTTTCTTCGATCAGCCGCCGGACATGCTGATGCTGGTTTTTCGACAAGGTGATGCCGGTGGCATCAACCCCGTAGTGCTCGGCCGCCCACAGCAGCAGGCCGCCCCAGCCCGCGCCGATGTCGAGCAGCCGTTGGCCTGGCCCCAGCATGAGCTTGCGGCAAATCAGATCGAGCTTGGCCTCTTGGGCCTGGGCCAGGCTCATCGCGTCGCCCTGGTAGTAGGCGCAGGAATAGACCCGGCGCGGATCGAGCCAGAGGGCGTAGAAGTCGTCGCAAACGTCGTAGTGAAATTCAATTTGCGCGGCATCTTTGTCGCGCGTGTGCGCCCTCAAGGCGCGGGCCTGCTGGCACCAGCGGCTCC